>DATGGC010000364.1:0-5288 GCA_035308745.1 Candidatus Limnocylindrales bacterium
CACGAGTCCGCCGCCGATCGCGACCGAGCGGAGCGGCGGTCCGCTGAGCCGCTGCGTCCGGTCGGCATCAACGAGGAGGGTCTCCGGCTCGTCATCCTGGCCGCGCACGATGACGGCGATCCGGCCGTCGGGCAGCCATGCCGCCGCGCTCTCGGCAGCACTTGGCAACGGGACCGCTGTGTCCACCGTGCCCGCCGGTGACTCGATGACCAGGCGCCCGGGCGTGCCGGCGCCGGGCTCGCCGACGACGAACGCGACCCGGCCGTCCGGTCCAAGCGACCCGAACGCCCGTTTCGGCTCCGGCCCTGACAAATCACCCGGTCCGGCATGCCAGACAGGCGGCGGACCGGGTGACCCTGTCAAGGCCCGGCCGTCGAGCGTGGTTGCGAGCAGGACGGACCTGTCGCTCGACAGCCAGGCCGCGTTGAGCGGCAAGCCCGCGGTGGCGTCGTCGTTGTCTGGCGCGAGCTGGCCGGCCGCGGTCGCCGCAAAGAGGCGCATCGACCCGACGGTGCCGGCCAGCGCGACCACCTGTTCCGGGCGGACCGGGACGGTGCTGGCGGGCGCCGGCGAGCGCGTCGGCCCGGGTGCGCAGCCGGCGGCGAGGCCGGCCACGACGCCCAGGACCAGCGCCAGCCGGGCGATCACTCGAGCACGTCTCCGCCGAGCGGCGTCCCGTCGCCGGCATCGAAGGCCAGCTCCAGGCCCGCGAACCGGTCGGCGAGGGCGCCGCTGCTCGTCACCCTGACGACCCAGGCCAGCCGCAGGGTGCCGGCCGGCGCCGTGGGCAGCGGATCGTCGAACGAGTCGTTGGGCGCGACCCAGGCGAGGGCGAGCGACGAGATCGTCGCCTGGCCATGGAGGGCTCCCGTGAACCAGGCGTCGAGGCGTGCCCCCGCGAGCGTGCGGGCTTGCGCCTCCGAGAGCAGCGCCACAGGCGGCGCGGCCAGCGGGTGCTCGGTTCGCACCACGCCGTGGAAGGACCCGTCGCCCGCGAGCTGGACGCTGACCCCATCGCCGGGCACCGGCACCCCGGCAATGGTCCGGACCCAGCGGACGAGCCAGCCCCCTGCCGCCCGGGGCGTGGTCGTCGCGGCGCCGCTGACCGTGACTCCGGCGCTTGCGGCGACGGCCGTGGCACGGCTCATGACCGCGGCGGTGGTCATGACCGTGGTCGCCGGCGCGACGAAGCCCAGCTGGACCGCCGACACGAGCTGGCCGGACGGATCGAAGCGCGAGATGCCGATCGGCTGGCCGAGCGGATCGAGGTCGCGGACCTCATCGACGATCAGGCCGGTCACGGGATCGGCCAGTCGCTCGGCGACCTGACTCGCCGGAACCGGCAGGCCCAGGCGCCGGTCGAGGCTGGCCGCCTGGGCCGTCGCCGCCGCGTTCGCCGCGGCGCTCAGGGTCAGCCGATCCGGGGCCTGGCGATCCAAACCAGTCAGCATGGAAGCTCCTCCGACGACGACCAAGCTGACCACTGCGAGCCGGATCCACGCGGTCCGCGCCATCACTGCTCACCCGCCACGAGGCAGCGGGTGCAGCCGCTGACACCGCCGGGCAGCCCCGACCAGGTGTACGTGCCCCACCAGTCGGCATCGAGCGGGTGGCTGAAGGTCTGGTCCGCGGCGAGGTCGAATGCCTCGCCCACGCTCAGCGACTTGAGCGCCGACCAGAACACCTTCTCGAAGGCCTGCTCGTCGTTGTCGTAGGCGATCCCGGCATAGCCCAGGTAGAAGTGGCTGGCGCCGGTCTGGGCCTTCGTTCGGGCGATCCCGAAGGCGCCCGGCAGGGTGGACGCAGGATCCGCGTTGTGGCAGGTCGAGATGACGACCAAGTTCGAGACCCGACCCGCCCGGGCTGCGGCGATCTCGGGCGAGAAGATGACCGCCTGGTTGCAGTCGCCGGAGTCCTCGCGGAAGCCGTTGTAGCGTCGCTGGGCGGCCGAGTTCCAGTACTCGTCGCCATGGCTGTGGACGTAGAACGAGGCGTCGCCGGCCGTCCGGGCCAGGACCGAGGCGTGGTTGAATGCCGCCCCGGAGTAGGCCGAGACGGTGTAGCCCAGGGACCGCAATCCAGCGGTGGCCAGGCTGAGCATCTGGGAGGGATGGCTGTCGACGAAGCCGACGCACGGCGGCCGGAAGGCCGAGACATTGGAATCGACGCTGGCCTGATCGACGGCCAGTGTCGGCCGGGCGGCACCACCCAGCGCGATCAAGGCCGCGATCACCGTGACCGCCATGCACCGCAGCGGTCGCTCACGAGAGCCCACGAGAACCTCCTCCGGCGAGTTCCGCGGCGGATCTGCTGGGGGTTTCGAAGCGGGGCTCGGTCGGGTGGTTCCACAGCACAGCGGAGCCTCGCAGGCGGCCCTTATCGGGCCCGTATCGGCCGCTTATGGCCCGCCTTGGCCGGCTGCCCGGCGTCCGGCGTTGACCGCCGTCACCGGCTGCGGCTAGGCTTGGCGGGTGACGCCCATGCGCCGCCGGACGGCCGGGACCGTCCAGCTTTCCCTGCTCCTTGCCGCGCTCGTCGTCGTCCTGGCGGGCTGCGGCCTCGGCACGCCGACGACGCCGCCCGCGGCCTCCACTGCGCCGAGCCAGGCCCCCAGTACGTCGGCCGGACCGGATCAGAGCAGTGGACCGAGCGCGTCGGCGGTGGTCGAGCCGAGCACGGCGCCATCGACCGGCCCGCTACCGACCGATTCGGACGTCCCCTCGAGCGGCCCGACCCCGACCGATTCGACGCTTCCTTCGCCGAGCCCGAATGCCGCCTCGGTCTGCTCGGGCGCCAAGGACACCCCGGACTTCTACGCCGCGTTCGCCGGTTCGGTCAGCTTCCCGGTCTATTGCGCGGTCCTGCCCGCCGGCTGGTCGCTCGTCTCGGGCACCTACCGGCTGGCCAACGGCGGCCGGATCACGATCAACTTCCGGCGCAAGTCGGACAACGCGACGTTCGAGCTCGACGAAGGCTCGTTCTGCACCGACAGCTCGGGCTGCGTCCCGAGTGGCACAGCGGTCGGCACCGGCCCATTCGGCGACCTGACCGGCAACCTCGTGCAGACCGCGTCGGGCTTCGCCCTGGTGGTGGCCAAGGGCGAGAAGCCGAGCTGGCTGGCCGTGGGCAACGGCCTCGACCAGGCGACGTTCACGGCCCTCACCGGCTCCCTGCACGCGCTCAACTAGGCGGCCTGATCTGCGGGTGAAGATCGCCGACTTCGAGCTCGAACGCTACTTCGCGCGCTGGGAGTTCGCCGTCCGCCACCTGCTGTGCGCCTCGGACCTGGAGGGCTACCCGATGGCCGAGCTGCTCCAGCTGGCCGATGACGAGACCCGCGGCCTGTGGGCCGGCCTGCGCCTCGGCTACACCGAATCGAGCGGCCATCCGCTGCTGCGGGCCGAGATCGCCGGCCTGTACGAGACCCTGTCGGCGGACGACGTGCTGGTCTTCTCAGGCGCCGAGGAGGCGATCTTCTGCCTGCTAAACGTCGCCGTCGGCCCGGGCGACCACGCGATCGTGACCTGGCCGGGCTACCAGAGCCTGTACGAGGTCGCCACCGCGGCCGGCGCCGAGGTCACCCTCCACGAGCTCCACCTCGAGGACGGCTGGGCCCTCGACGTCGAGCGGCTCCGGGCCGCGATCCGGCCATCGACCCGGCTGGTGGTGATCAACGCGCCCCACAACCCGACCGGGATGCTGCCCAGCCACGCCGAGTGGCAGGCCCTGGTTGGCCTGTGCGCGGACGCGGGAATCGCGTTGTTCGCCGACGAGGTCTACCGCTACCTCGAATACGACGAAGCCGATCGGCTGCCCGCCGGGGCCGATGCGCTGCCGTCGGGGATCAGCCTGGGCGTCATGTCCAAGTCGTTCGCGATGGCCGGCCTGCGGATCGGCTGGCTCGCCTCGCGCGACCGGGCGCTGCTCGCGAAATGCGCGGCGTTCAAGGACTACACCACGATCTGCCCGTCGGCCCCGGCCGAGATCCTGAGCCTGATCGGCCTTCGCGCCCGGGCCGCGGTCCTGGCCCGCTCGCGGGGGATCATCGCGGCCAACCTGGCCGTCCTGGACCGGCTGGTCGCCGAGCGGCCCGACCTCCTGACCTGGGTCCGGCCACGGGCCGGCTCGGTCGGCTACCCGGCCCTGACCCTGGGCGGCCGCTTCGCCGGCTGGGATGCCGATCGCTTCGCCGCCGAGCTCGTCGCGGCGGAAGGCGTCCTGCTCCTGCCCGGCTCCCGGTTCGGCCAGCCGGGCAACCACGTCCGGCTCGGCTTCGGCCGGCTCGACCTGCCCGCCGCGGTCGCCGGCCTGGAACGCTTCGCGCCCGGCTGACGCTCAGGCCGGTCGGGCGTCCTGCCTTGGGCGCACGAACTGGAACGAGGCCCGGGCCCGCAGGCGGGCCAGCGAGGCCAGCACCGGCGGCCCGAGGGCCAGGATCATCAGCGCGTTGCCCACTGCCCGGAACGCGTCGTATCCGGCCGAGGTGAGCAGGTAGAACTGGCCGAAACGGCCGATCGTGCCGGCGGCACCCAGTCCGGCCACGTAGCCCAGGTCGGGCGCGCCCTGGAAGAACGCCCAATCCCAGAGGTCCATCACCGCGCCGAAGGCGAATCCGGCAAGCAGGCCGTAGGCGGCCAGCAGGGCGAAGTCGCGCCGTGTCGGCCGTCGGTCCAGGCCGCCGCTGACCAGCCCGGCGCCCAGCCCGACCCAACCGGCGGCGAAGATCTGGTAGGGCAGCCACGGCCCGAGGCCGCCGCTGACGATGGCCGAGACGAGCATCGCCACGGTCCCGGTCAGGAAGCCGTAGCTCGGCCCGAAGACGTAGCCGGCGCACAGGACCAAGAAGAAGAACGGGCTGAAGCCGGCGATCCCGGTGATCAGGGCCAGGCGCATCGCCGCCGCGAGCGCGGCCAAGCAGGCCAGCAGGGCGATGCCCTTGGCGTCCAGCCGCCGAGCGCCGACCTCGATCGAGCCGAGCGCCACGATCGTGGCCAGGGCCACCGTGGCCGGGATCGAGCCGCCCGGTGGTTCGATGCCCAGGTACGGCAGCAGGAAGAGCAGCCCGCCGACGAGCGAGGCGACGAGCAGCCCGATCGCGCTCACGACGCCCGCGCCTCGAGCCGCGCCCCGAGCGGCGCCACGTCGGGCTCCTGGCTCGCCGGGCCGGCTTCGGTGAGGGTGCCGTCCTGGATCAGCAGGACGCGATCCGCGATCTCGGCAACCAGGTGCTCGTCGTGGGTCGCGACGACGACCGAGCAGCCCTCGGCACGCAGCCGGTCGAGGACCCG
>DATGGC010000365.1:0-4926 GCA_035308745.1 Candidatus Limnocylindrales bacterium
CGTGATGCCTGCCGCCATCGATCCCGACCGCTACCTGCACGACCGGCTGGCGATCCTCGCCGCCCGGGTGGCCGAAGCCGTTGGCCGGCGGCGAGCCGACGATCCCGATCCGAGCGACCGGTTCCGGGGCCTGTACATCTCCGAGGCGCAGGTCGACAGCCTACTGACCGGCCAGCCCGCCGCCACGACCGGTGCGCCGGCCGACGCGCTCCTGGCCGGCGCCGAAGCCGAGCTCGACGCATGGGCCGATTCGGCCGAGCGGGCCGGCAGCGAGCTCCGCCTGCGCCGCCTGGCGGCCGCCTTCGGCCTCTCGGCGCTCGACGTCGAGCTCCTGCTGGTGGCGATCGCGCCGGATCTCGAGCCACGCTTCGAACGCCTCTACGGGTACCTCCACGACGACGTCTCGCGCCGCCGGGCGAGCACCGGGCTGGCACTCGAGCTGTGCGCCCGGACGACCGGCGCCGCCCGGGCTCGCTTCGATCCCAGCGCGCCGCTGATCGCCGGGGGCCTGATCCTGATCGAGGACCCCGAGCGGCCGTTCCTGACCCGTTCCCTGCGCGTCCCGGACCGGGTCATGGCCCATCTCCTGGGGGTGGACCTGCCCGACCCACTGGTCGCGCCCCTCCTGGCCGTCGTCGTGCCCGCGGCGATCGGCTCGCCGGCCGGCCTCGAGCGGGCGCTCGGCGCAGGCGCCCGCCTCGTCTACCTGCGCGAGCACGTCGGCTCGGCCGGCCTGTCGCTCGCCGCCGGCGCCCTCCGGGCACTCGGCCCCGAGCCGGTCGTGCTTGACCTCGCCCGCCTGGCGCCCGGCGACGAGCCGGCCCTGATTGCCGAGGTGGCCGTCCGCGAGGCACGCCTCCGTGGCGGCGGACTGGTCGCCGGTCCGATCGACGGCCTGGCCGAGCGCGGCGCGGTCGCCGTCCGGGCCTTTGCCGAGGTGGCCTGCCCCACGATCCTGCTTGGCGTCCGGGGCTGGGATCCGGGCTGGTCGCGCCAGGTGCCGCTGCTCGTCGAGGCGGTGGCCGCCAGCCCCAGCGAGCGGTCCGAGATCTGGCGGGCGGCCCTGCCCGGGGTCGACGAACAGCGCGACCTGACCCGCGAGATCGAGCGGCTGCCGTTCCGCCTCGGCCCCGAGCAGGTGGTCCGGGCGGCCCGCTCGGCCACCCTCCACGCCGCGGCCGCCGGCCGGGCCCTGGAGCCGGCCGACCTGTACGGCGGCGCCCGGGCCCAGAACGCGGCCGGCCTGGAGCGCCTCGCTCGCCGGATCGAGCCGATCGTGAGCTGGTCCGACCTGGTCCTGCCCGGACCGACCGTCGAGCAGCTCCACGAGCTCACCGCGCGGGCCCGCCACCGCGACCTTGTCCTCGACGACTGGGGGATGGGCCGGCGGTCGTCGAAGGGGCGCGGGATCACCGCCCTGTTCGCCGGCGACTCGGGCACCGGCAAGACGATGTCGGCCGAGGTGATCGCCGGCGAGCTCGGCCTCGACCTGTACGTGATCGACCTCTCGACGGTGGTCGACAAGTACATCGGCGAGACGGAGAAGAACCTCGACCGGGTCTTTTCGGAAGCCGACCGGGTCAACGGGATCCTGCTCTTCGACGAGGCGGATTCGATCTTCGGCAAGCGTTCGGAGGTCAAGGACGCCCGCGATCGGTATGCCAACGTCGAGGTCGCCTATCTCCTCCAGCGCATGGAGCAGTTCGACGGGATGGCCATCCTGACGACCAACCTGCGGGCCAACGTCGACGAGGCGTTCGTCCGGCGGCTGGACTCGATCATCGACTTCCCGATGCCCGAGGTCGACGACCGGCTCCGGATCTGGCGGACCAACCTGCCCGCCGACCTGCCCCTGGCCGACGACCTCGACCTCGAGTTCCTGGCCCGGGCGTTCAAGCTGTCGGGTGGCAACATCCGCAACGTTGCGGTCGGCGCCGCCTACCGGGCGGCCGAAGCCGGCCGGCCGGTCTCGATGCTCGATCTTGTCCGGGAGACCGAGCGCGAGTACCGCAAGCTCGGGCGGCTGGTGGTGGAGAGCGAGTTCGGCGCTCATTTCCGGACCCTCGCCGAGAGCCTCGGCGGATCCAACCCGGAGCGTGACGGCGGGGCGCCCCGCGTGGGAGCATTGGCCGGAGCAAACGGGCCCATCCCGGGTAGCGTGTAGAGGTCCAGATGCACAACTACGACATCGAACTGGCGGAATCAGCCAAGGCCAGGAACGCGGCGGCCGCGACGGAGCGTGATCGGGCGGGCGAAGTCGGGCGCGCCCTGGCCGCCGGCGAGGCCGGTCACCTGGGGCCCGACGCCCTCCTTCATCTCCAGCGCAGCGCCGGCAACAGTGGGGTGGTCCAGCTCCTCGGCGACGACCAGGAGCAGGAGGCGGCCGACGGCTCGGCGGTCAAGGACGTGGTCGGCCGGGGCGGCGGGCAGCCCCTGGATGGTGGCCTCAAGTCGGACATGGAAGGCCGCTTCGGGGCCGACTTCAGCGGCGTCCGGGTCCATACCGACGGTCAGGCGGCCGCGTCCGCCAGCGCGGTCAACGCCCATGCCTACACGGTCGGCAACGACATCGTCTTCGGCAGCGGCCGCTATGACCCGGGCAGCCCGACCGGCCAGCGGACCCTCGCCCACGAGCTGACCCACGTCGTCCAGCAACGCTCCGGGCCCGTCGACGGGAGCCCGGCTGCGGGCGGAATCCAGCTGAGCAACCCGGCCGATCGATTCGAACAGGCCGCCGAGCAGAACGCGGACCGCGTGCTCAGCGCCCAGCCCGATGCCGAGGAATCGGACACCGAGGCCGTCCAGGCCCTGGCCGTCCAGCGCGAGGGCGAGGAGGACGAGGACGAATCCGTCCAGGCCCTGGCTGTCCAGCGCGAGGGCGAAGAGGACGAGGACGAGGCGCCCGACGAGGGCTAGTCCGGCGGCCTCGTTGCTCGCGAGGCTAGATCAGCCCCAGTCGGATCGCGTGGGCGACGGCGTGGGTCCGGTTGCGCAGCTCGAGCCGGCTAGTCACGTCGTGGACGATCGTCTTGACGGTCCGGTCCGACAGGAACAGGCGCTCGCCGACCTCGGCCGTGTCGAGGCCCTCGGCCAGGAGCTTGAGGACCTCGATCTCGCGCTCGGTCAGCCCGCCGATCGTGAGCCCGCGCGGTTTGAGGACCTGGCGCTGCAGCCGCCCGACCTGGTCGAGGAGGCGGCCCAGGAGGTCGGGCGGCAGGGTGCCCTCGCCGGCCGCGGCTGAGCGGATCGCGGCGACCAGGTTGGCCGAGGTGGCCTGCTGACGGCGGAGGATTCCGCACGCTCCGGCCTCGACAGCGGCCAGCAGGCCCTTGTCGTCGAGCCGGCTGACGAGCAGGACGACCCGCTCGAGCCCGCGCTGGCGCAGCCCCCGAATCGTGCGGGCGGTGTCCTCTTCCCACTGATCGGCGACGACCACGGCAACGGCCTCCGGCCGGCTCTCGAGGTCCAGCCGGGCTTCGTCGATGACCTCGATCAGCTGGCTGCCGCGGAGCTGGCTGGCGATGCCGGCCCGCGACACGGGGTCGCCGGTGGTGACGGCGACGGGGATGCGCCGGGCACCGGCGCTGGCGACGAGCATGACGGCCAATTCGCACCCTCCACGTACCCGACCTGCTCCGGCTTCGGGCCACCGGACCGGCTGCTGCCTGCCGGGCCACGATGCCAGCCGCCGGTTTCCGAGGGATCAACGCCGACCTAACGCGACCGATTCAGGCCCCCGGCGGCGGGCTACACTGCGGCCAATGGGCGCCAGCGCGAAGCTCGATCACGATCACCTGCTGGTCGATCCGGGCGGTGAGGTTCGGGGCCAGGTCACAGTCCGCAATACCGGCACGGTCGTCGACCAGTTCAGCCTCGAGGTCCTGGGCGACGCCGCCGGCTGGACGACGATCGAACCGGCCACGCTGTCGCTCTTCCCGGGTACCGAGGGCTCGGCGACCTTCGTCATCCGCCCGCCGCGGCTGTGGTCGACCCACCCCGGCCCCCAGGCGCTGGGTATTCGGGCGGCGTCGAAGGAGGACCCGGCCGGCTCCGTCGTCGAGGAGGCGACGCTCGAGATCGGGCCGTTCAACGAGACCTCGGCCGAGGTCAGTCCGCGGACGTCCCACGGCCGGCTCGGGGCCAGCCACGACGTGCCCGTCGACAACCGGGGCAACGTCCCGCTCGAAGCGACGGTCGCCGGTTCGGATCCTGATCTCCAGCTCACGTTCGTCACGAGCCCGGCCACCACGATCGTCGAACCCGGCGCGGTCGGGATCACCCGGCTCCGAGTCAGGCCGGTCAAGCGCTTCTGGCGGGGACCCTCGCGGACCCGGCGGTTCCAGGTGGCGGTCGAACCGGTCAAGGGCAAGCCAATCGCCCTGGAGGGCGTCTTCCTGCACGACGCGATCCTGCCCTCGTGGCTGCTGCCGGCCCTCGCCGCCCTGCTGGGGCTGGCGATCCTGGCCCTCTTCTTCTGGTTCGCGTTCCTGCGACCGGCGGTCGAGACGGCGGCCGGCCAGACGGCGGCCCAGGTCCTCAACTCGGCGGGCATCCCCGTGCCGAGTGCCGGCGGCAGCTCGGGCGGCGGGGCGTCACCCGGGGCGAGCAGCCCGAGCGGGGGTTCGAGCGGATCGGGACCAGGCCCGACCGACGGCCGGCTGACCCCGGCCACGCCGATCACGATCGCGGCCGGCCAGACGCTGCACATCACCGACCTGATCTTCGGCAACCCCGAGGGCGCCAGCGGCTCGCTCGACCTGGTCCGGAACGGAACGACCCTGCTCGACCTGCGCCTCGACAACTTCCGCGATCTTGACTATCACTTCGTGACCCCGATCGAGGTCCAAGCCGGCGAGATGCTCCAGCTGACAGCCAGCTGCGCCCCGGGATGTACGCCGTCGGTCTTCTACTCCGGGTTCGTCTCGG
>DATGGC010000366.1:0-3323 GCA_035308745.1 Candidatus Limnocylindrales bacterium
CGTCGTGCCCGTCGTCGCCGTCGGGATTGGCCTGGCGGTCCTGTGGGGCCTGCTGGCCCTGGTCCCCGGCTCGTCCGTCGAAGCCAGCCGGCGCGCCCGGCGGGACGCGCAGCGCTCCGGCCGGCGGGCCGACCTCGATCCAGACGAACGACCGGTCTGGCGGCCATCGGAGAACGCGGCCGCGCGCCGCGCCGCGCTGGTCCAGACGGCCGCCAGCCGCTCCGCGCCCAGCCGGCGCCAGCCGCGCAAGGGCAACCGGCCAAAAGCGACGGCGAAGGAGGCAGCAACCTCGACGAGCCCCGAATGGACCCGCCGCCGCTTCCTGATCGCCAGCGCCTCGACCCTGGGCACTGCGGTCGTGGCCGGCGCGGTCGGGCGCAGCCTGGTCAACGGCCAGCACCCGACCGGCGCGGTGAGCACCTCGCGCCTGCCGGCGGTGCTCAACCCGGTCCCGCCGCTGACCGCGTCGGAGTCGTTCACGGTCGCCGGCCTGACCCCGATCGTCATGCCCAACGACCGCTTCTACAAGATCGACACGACCCTGCTGACCCCGCAGGTCGATGCCAACGCCTGGCAGCTCGACGTCAAGGGCATGGTCAACCACCCCCTGACCTTCACCTACGACGACCTGCTGGCGATGCCCCTCGTCGAGCAGTACGTGACCCTGGCCTGCGTCAGCAACGATGTCCCGTCGGACAACCAGCCCGGCCTCAACCTGGTGGGCAACGCCCTGTGGACGGGGGTCAAGCTCAAGGACGTCCTGAACAACGCCGGAATCCAGGCCGGGGCGACCCAGGTCGTGGGCCGCTCCGTGGACGACTTCACGGTCGGCTTCCCGACTGACTGGGCGATGGCCGCCGAGCGCGAGCCGATGATCGCGGTGGGGATGAACGGCGTCCCGCTACCGGCCGATCACGGCTTCCCGGCACGCCTGATCGTGCCCGGCCTGTACGGCTACGTCTCGGCGACAAAGTGGCTGGCGTCGATCGAGCTGACGACCCGCGACGCAGTGGACGGCTACTGGATCCCGCTGGGCTGGGCCAAGGACGGTCCGATCCTGACCCAGTCCCGGATCGACGTGCCCCAGGGCGGCGCGAACCTGGCGGCCGGCCGGATCAACCTGGCCGGCGTGGCCTGGGCGCCCGACCGTGGCGTCGAGGGCGTCGAGCTGAGCATCGACGCGGGCCCCTGGCAGGCAACCCAGATCAGCCAGCCGATCTCGAAGGCGACGTGGGTCCAGTGGCTCTTCCCGTGGGAGGCGACCGCCGGCTTGCACTCGATCGAGGTGCGGGCGACGGACGGCACCGGCGAGGTCCAGACCCCCGAGATCAGTGACCCCGCTCCGGACGGCGCCCGGGGCCATCACCGGATCACGGTGACGGTGGGCTGAGCCACTCCCGGCGGGCATCCTCGAGGGTGCGTTCCGGACGGACGACCGGCAGGTCGCTCCGCCGGCGGAGGTGGAACGAGACGCCGTAGGCACGGCCGGTCTCGAAGTCGAGGCGGGGCATCGCGGTCAGCCGCCACTGGTCGACCCCGATCGCGATCCAGCGGGCCAGCGGCCGGCCCTCGGCCAGGACGGCGTCGAGCAGCTCGAATGCCTCGGCCGGCAGGCTGAGCATCGTCTCGCGGGCGGGCATCCCGACGCAATGCGGCCCGAAGGTCGCCACGAATGCGGGGTTGCCGTACACCACGAGGTGGCCGGTACCGAGGCACATTCCGGCTGGGCGCTGGCTCGACGTGGTCCCGGACATCTGGCCTCCCTGCTCGGTTGGCCCCTAGGATGACAGCCGACGCCGGTTCGTCAATCGTCTAACCCGTTGGCGGCCCCGGGCGGACGAAGGCCTCGATCCCGTCGAGCAGGCGGGCCAGCCCGAACTCGAACTGCTGCTCGTAGGTCTGGTCCTGGGCCTGGATCACGACCTTGGCGAAGTTCGGGTAGCTGCCGTCGTCGATAACCGAGCGAACGTAGGGCGCCAGCTGCGCCCGCCATTGCTCCTCACTGACGCCGGTCCGGCGCTGCGCCTCCTGCTCGCCCAGCTCGTCGGCCACGGCGCCATGGACAAAGCCCAGGATCGAGCTGAGGATCGAGCCGGCAACGGTGGCATCGGTCGACAGCTGGGCCACGACGGCGCTCGCAAACTCGGCCGCCCGGAGCGTGTTCGGCCCAAGGGCCAGCCGGCTGGTCGCCTGGCTGGCCAGCCAGGGGTGGGCCAGGAACTGCCGCCGCCGGCCCCGGGCGATCAGGCCCAGGTCCGCGCGCCAGTCGCCGGTCGGGCCGGACGGAATCGATTCGCCCGGCGTGGGTGACTCGCCGTTGACGGCGTCGACCATCAGCTCGAGCAGCTCGTCCTTGCCCTTGACGTAGCGATACAGCGAGGTGGTCCCGGTCGCCAGGGCCGCGGCCAGGTGGCGCATCGAGAGCCAGGTCGGACCCTCCTCGTCGGCCAGGGCGATCGAGGCCTGGACGATCCGGTCAAGCTCGCGCCGCGCCCGTGGCGTGGCGTCCCTGAGCCGCAGCCAGACGAGCGGCGCCGGCTCGGCCGGACGGTCCTCCTGTGCCCGGCGGCCCAGCTGGGGATGACCCAGCTGCTGGTGGCCCAGCTGGGCGCGGCCCGGCTGCTGATGGGCCAGCCGCCGGCGCAGGCCGGTCACTTCACCATCTCCGCTCCATCCCAGGTCCACATTGCGCCATCAGCATCCCTGTTGCGAGCCGGTTCCCAACTTCGGCGTTGACGTCGAGTCTACTGCCCGGCTACAGTGTATCCGAACCGGCAACAGTGTGCCCACTTTCCGAGCTGGAGCGTCTGCCATGGACCCGATGATCAATGTCGAGCACCTCGTCAAGCGCTACCGGAAGTCGTCGGTCGCCGCGGTCGACGACATCAGCTTCGAGGTGCACCCCGGCGAGCTGTTCGCCTTCCTGGGTCCCAACGGGGCCGGCAAGACGACCACGATCTCGATCCTGACCACGACGCTGGCCAAGACGAGCGGCACGGTCACGATCGGCGGCCACGACCTCGACCGCGAGGCGAAGGCCGTCCGGCGCGAGATCGGGATCATCTTCCAGAACCCGAGCGTCGACCAGCACCTGTCGGCCGAGGAGAACATCCGCCTCCACGTCGCCATCTACGGGCTGTATGGCTACCGGCCGTTCTACCGGCTGATGCCCTCTGCGTACCGCCAGCGGGTCGAGCGGCTGGCTGCGGTGGTGGGCCTGGCCGACGACCTGTTCAAGCCGCTGAGCACCTACTCGGGTGGCATGAAACGCAAGCTCGAGATCATCCGCAGCCTGATGCACCGGCCCTCGGTCCTGTTCCTGG
>DATGGC010000367.1:0-2899 GCA_035308745.1 Candidatus Limnocylindrales bacterium
GTCCGGCGAGGCCATTCGACCCCGCGCCGCCCGGTGTCCAACCGGACCGTTTCGCGGGCCTCCAGCCGTCGCATATCGCGGGATCGTGGCGCGGCCGCCTGCTCCTCGCGGCGCTGGCCTGGTTCCCGATCGGCCTGGCAATCTTCGGGGTCCACGGCCAGGTGACCGGCTGCTCGCAGTTCCTCGCGAGCTGCACCGACCCGGTCGCCTGGAGCGTCTGGATTCCCCAGCTCGTCGTGTTCATCCTGCTCCTCGCCTCGCCGCGCCTGGCCTGGATCGCCGCCTCGGGCAGCGTCCTGCTGCTGTGTGTCGCCGTGCCCCTGGCCGCGGTCCTGACGGCCGGCAGCGGTGGCCGGCCGCCATCCGCCGAGACGACCGGCCTGCTCTACGCGGCGATGGCCGTCGGCTGGTTGGGCGGCGTCGGGATCGCCCTGTCCGGCCGCATCCCGCTCCCGCCCTGGCGGGCGGCTCGCGTACGATGAGGGCGTGACCCGACACCACATCGCCAGCGCGATCTCGAGCGCGGCCCAGGAATACCTGCTCGCCCTGCGGGTGATGGCCGTCGACGGCTCGAAGGTCACGGCCGCCCAGGTCGGCCGGCACCTTGGGGTCACGACCCAGGCCGCCAGCGAGATGTTCCGGCGGCTGGCTGCCGACGAGCTGGTCTCCCAGGCGGGTGGCCGCGAGCTGATCCTGACCGAGGCCGGTCGCGCCGCCGCCGACGCGATCTTCCGCCGCCATGCCCTGCTCGAGTGGCTGCTGACCTCGGTCATCGGCCTGGGCTGGGCCGAGTCGGACGAGGAAGCGGCCCGCCTCCAGGGGGCGATCTCGCCCCGGGTCGAGGCCCGCCTCGACGAGATGCTGGGCCACCCCGAGACGTGCCCGCACGGCAATCCGATCGACGCCGCCACGGCCCGGCGGCGGCCGGCCGGCACGCCCCTCGACCAGGTGGAGGCCGGCAGCCGGGCTACGATCTATCGGATCACCGAGGAGGCCGAGGAGGACGCCGGCCTGCTGTCGTACCTGGAGGCGCGGGCCCTGACTCCCGGTGCGGCGATCAACGTCCTGGCCCGCTCCGAGTCGCTCGATTCGCTGACCCTCGAGGGACCCCGCGGCCGGGCGACGCTCGGCCTGCGTCCGGCCGCCCTGATCCGGATCCTGCCCGGCGAGGCCGACCCGGCGCTCTTCCATCACGTGCCCGGCACGGAGCGCCCGTGACGTCGGAGGCTTCGGCCGTCCGGGTCCGGATCGCGCCCAGCCCGACCGGGCCGCTCCACATCGGCACGGCCCGCACGGCGCTCTTCAACTACCTCTTCGCCCGGCACACCGGCGGCACCTTCGTGCTCCGCCTCGAGGACACCGATGTCGAGCGCTCGACTGGGGCCTTCGAGCAGGACATCCTGGACGGCCTGCGCTGGCTGGGCCTGGATTGGGACGAGGGCCCGGGCCTGGCCGGCGAGCCCGATCACGGTCCCTACGGCCCGTATCGCCAGATGGAGCGCCTGGTCCGCTACAAGGCGATCAGCGATCGGCTGCTGGCCGACGACCAGGCCTATTACTGCTACTGCACCGCGGCCGAGCTCGACGCCGAGCGCAAGCGGCTCGAGGCGGGCCACCTGCCGCCGCGCTACAGCGGTCGCTGCGCCCACCTCACGGCCGCCGAACGGGCGGCGTTCAAGGCCGAGGGCCGGCGTCCGGCGATCCGCTTCCGGATCCAGCCCGGGATCGTGGCCTTCGACGACCTGGTCCGCGGCCATGTCGAGATCGACGCCTCGGCGCTTGGCGGCGACCTGGTCATCGTCCGGGCCGACGGCACCCCGCTCTACCACTTCTGTGTCGTGGTCGACGACGCCGCGATGAAGATCAGCCACGTGATCCGGGGCGAGGATCACCTGAGCAACACGCCCAAGCACATCCTCCTGTTCCGGGCCCTGGGTGAGCCCGAGCCGCTCTTCGCGCACCTGCCCCTGATCCTCAACCCGGACCGGACCAAGATGAGCAAGCGCAAGAGCCAGACCGCCGTCGACGACTACATCAACGAGGGCTTCATTCGCGAGGGCCTGGTCAACTACCTGGCCCTCCTCGGCTGGTCGACGGGCAGCGAGGAGGAGATCCTGGGCCTCGACGAGATCGCCGCTCGATTCAGCCTGGAGCACGTCCAGAAGGGTGGCGCCGTCTTCGACCGGGAGCGGCTCGAGTGGCTCAACGGCCAATGGATCCGGCGCCTGGCCCCGGCCGAGCTGGTCGACCGGCTGCGGCCGTTCATCGCCCGCGAGGTCGACGCCGGCCGGATCGACCGGCTGCCGGCCGACGCCGAGATCGAGCCCCTGGTCCCGCTGATCCAGGAGCGCCTGCCGGTCCTCGGGGCGATCGGCGACCTGATCGACTTCCTGTTCGCCGAGGACCTCAGCGTCGACCCGGCCCTGCTCGTGCCCAAGCGCTGGGATCGGGCCACGACCATCGACGGCCTGCGCTCGGCCCGGGCCGCCATCGGGGCCGTGCCGGTCGCCGACTTCGAGCCCGATGGCCTCGAGGCGCCGCTCCGCAGCCTGGCCGACGAGCGGGGCTGGAAGGCCGGTGACCTGTTCATGGCCATCCGCGTCGCGGTCACCGGGCGGACCGCCACGCCGCCTCTCTTCCAGACCCTCGTCGCCCTGGGCCGGGAGCGTGTCCTGGCCCGGCTCGAGGCCGCCATCGAGGTGCTTGCCCAGTGACTGGCCCGAGAAGGGATGAGATGAACCACGCTACCGTCCAGGCCTGGCTGGATCGCTACACCGAGGCCTGGCAGACGTACGAGCCCGACGCGATCCGGGACCTGTTCAGCCCCAACGCCGAATACCGCTACCACGCCTGGGACGAGCCGGTCGTCGGGCACGAGGCGATCGTGGCCGATTGGCTC
>DATGGC010000368.1:0-1676 GCA_035308745.1 Candidatus Limnocylindrales bacterium
GCTGAAGCCAGCCCGTTCGTCAACCAGCGCGATCCGGCCAAGGTCCTCGGGCCCGACGGCCGGCCGGCCGTCAGCCGCCGCGCGCCGCTCTGGGAGGACGTCCCCGACGAGAAGTGGAACGACTGGCGCTGGCAGCTCAGCAACCGGGTCAACGACCTCGAGGAGATCGAGCAGATCCTGGAGCTGACCGACGAGGAGCGGGCCGGCCTCTCGGCGCCCGACAAGTTCCGGGTCGATATCACGCCCTACTTCATCAGCTTGATCGATCCCAGGAATCCCGACGACCCGATCCGACGGCAGGTCATCCCGCTCGGCCGCGAGCAGTCGGCGTTCACCGGGATGATGGAGGACTCGCTGGCCGAGGACCGCCATTCGCCGGTGCCCGGCCTCGTCCATCGTTATCCCGATCGGGTCCTGATGCTCGTCACGACCCAGTGCGCGAGCTACTGCCGCTATTGCACCCGGAGCCGGATCGTCGGCGACCCGACGATGAACTTCAACCGCAAGGAGCACGAGGCCCAGCTCGACTACCTGCGCCGGACGCCGCAGGTCCGCGACGTCCTGATCAGCGGCGGCGATGGCCTGACCCTCGCCCCGAAGCTGTTCGAGTCGATCCTGCGCGGCCTGCGCGAGATCCCCCACATCGAGATCATCCGGATCGGCTCGCGGGTTCCGGTCTTCCTGCCCCAGCGCATCGACGACCAGCTGTGCGAGATGCTCCAGCAGTACCACCCGCTGTGGATCAACCTCCACTTCAACCACCCCAACGAGATCACCCCGGAGGTCAGCCGCGCGGTCGACAAGCTGACCCGGGCGGGGCTGCCGGTCGGCAACCAGTCGGTCCTCCTGGCCGGCGTGAACGACTGCGTCCACATCCAGCGCTCGCTCGTCCACAAGCTGGTCGAGAACCGGATCCGGCCGTACTACCTGTACCAGTGCGACCTGGTCGAGGGCTCCGGCCACTTCCGGACGCCAGTGGGCAAGGGCCTCGAGATCATGGAGGGCCTGCGCGGCCACACCAGCGGCTACGCCATCCCGACCTACGTGATCGATGCGCCCGGCGGCGGCGGCAAGATCCCGGTGATGCCCAACTACCTGATCAGCTACTCCGACCACAAGGTGGTCCTGCGCAACTACGAGGGCTACATCACGACATACGAGGAGCCGCCGACCTACCAGCAGCACGACCGGGCAGCTTGTTCGTATTGCCAGAACGAGCGCTCGGAGCCCGGCCAGTCGGGCGTCCTGGGCTTGCTCGAGGGCGAGCGGATGTGGATCGAGCCGAAGGGCTTCAGCGAGATCCATACCCGGGGTAACACCGAGGCCCACCGCCTCCAGGATCCGGCCAAGTGGGTCCCTTTCGGGGTCGGCGCGCTCGAAGGCACGGCTGGCGCACCGCTGCGGGTCATCGAAGCCGGTGCCGTCGCCGTCCCGGCGCCGGGCCTAGACGCAGACCCGACTTATGGACCGGGTGAAGAGCCCCGTCCCCGCGACGGTGAGCCGACGGCTTCGGCCCACGGGGAGCTGCTCTAGGCAGACGAAGCCGTCGGGCCGAACCAGGTCGCGAGGGCAGCGCGGAGCCCGACCTGGGCCAGGTCGCCGACCCAGGCCACGTAGCCGTCGGGCCGGACGAGCACGGCGGCTGGGGCCGCGACCGAGCCGAGCTCAGGCAGCTC
>DATGGC010000369.1:0-7251 GCA_035308745.1 Candidatus Limnocylindrales bacterium
CCTGCCAGCGCCGGGCCACGTCCTCGACCAGGATCCGCGCCGCACGCAGGGCGGCGTCGATCCGGCCGAGGCGGACGGCAATCGTGGGCAGATCGGCGACCGCCGTCGCTCCGTCGCCTGGGCGCCGGTCGATCGCCCAGCGGACGACATCGCGCCGGGCACCCTCACCGACACCCAGGTAGACCGCCGCGGCCACGACCCCGAACCAGGCGCCCGGTGCCGGCCCGCGCGGGTCCGGACCGCCCGCGAGCCGGGTGCCGATCAGCCGATCGGCCGGCACGAAGACGTCGTGGAGCACGAGCCGGCCGGACGCCGAGCCGCGCATCCCGAGGGCGTCGAAGCCGGGCAGGCGCTCGACGCCCGCCGATTCGAGGTCGACGACGAAATTGCCGATTTCGCCCGATGCGATGGACGCGGTCACCTGGGCGGCCCGCAGTGCCGGCAGCCAGGTCGTCCAGGTCTTCCCGCCAGCCAGCTGGAAGCCTCCGTCGGCCAGGGTGGCGGTCGTGGCCGGCAGCCCGCCCCGAGCCGGGCTGCCGCTGCCCTCCTCGGTCGCCGCCGAGTTGAGCAGCGCGGATTCGTCCCGGACGAGTCGTCCCAGCCAGTCCCGGAGCGCCGGCGGCCAGCCGGCCGACTCGTACAGCGAGCCGACGACGTGGGTATGCATCGCGAAGCCAAGCGCCGCCGACCCGCTCGCTGCCCCGAGCGCCGACAGGACCGAAACCCCTTCGACCAGTCCCCCGCCGAGGCCACCCGCCTCCGACGGCAGGCAGAGCAGGTGCAGGCCGCTCGAGACCAGGGCCGCGGGCACCGCCGGGTCGTAGCCGTCAGCCGGATCGATCGCCTCGATCGCGGCCAGCGCCTGGGCCAGGCGATCGGCGATGGATGCCGCGCGGTCGGCCGAAGCGCTCACGACGCCGCCCGGCTCAGGCGTTCGGCTTCGCGCTGCAGGAGCGCCCAGGCCCGGGCCACGTGCCGCTGCTCGGTGCGCAGGTTGCCGACCGCCAGGCGGATCGTGAACCGGCCCGCAAGCCGGGTATGGGACAGGAAGACCTCGCCGGTCCGGTTGACGGCGTCCATGACGGCCGCGTTCAGGTCGTCGAGCTGGGCTTCCTCGATGCCGGCCGGGTGGTAGCGGAAGCAGACCGTCGAAAACGGGACCGGGGCCAGGCGCTCCCAGTCCGGGTTGGCGTCGATCCAGTCGCGGACCTCGGCCGCCAGCGCTAGGTGATCGGCAATCCTGGAGCGCAAGCCTTCGAGCCCGAAGGCCCGGATCAGGATCCACAGCTTCAGGGCCCGGAAGCGCCGCCCCAGCTGGGGCTGGAACTCGTTGTAGTCGCGGACCGGCGTTTCGCGATCGAGCGTCCGAAGGTATTCGGGCCGCAGGCTGAACGCCGCCTGGAGCTGGTCCATCCGGCGGGTCAGCAGGAGCGAGGCGTCGAGCGGCGTGAACAGCCACTTGTGCGGGTTGACCACGATCGAATCGGCTCGCTCCCAGCCCGCGAACGGCGCCCGCCGGTCGGGCAGGAGGGCGACCGGTCCCGCATACGCGGCATCGACGTGGAGCCACAGGTGCTCGGCCTCGGTGATCGCGGCGATCGCGGCGACCGGATCGACGGAGGTCGACGAGGTGGTCCCGATCGTGGCGACCACCCCGAGCGGTACTCGGCCGGCGGCCCGATCCGAGCGGATCGTCGCGGCCAGTGCCGCTGGATCCATCTCGTAGCGATCATTCGCCGCGATCCGGGCCAGGCTGGCCCGCCCGAGGCCGAGGGTCATGCACGCCTTCTCGATCGACGAGTGGGCCTCGGCCGAGGCATACACCCGCACGCCGTCGGCCAGGTCAGCCCGGCCGGCGAGGCCCCGGGCCGAGGCGTCCAGGCCGGCTGCTTCGCGGGCAGCCGCGAGGGCGATCAGGGTGGACGTGGAGGCCGTATCGGTCAGCAGGCCGTCGAAGGTCGGCGGCAGGCCAAGTGCCTGGCGCAGCCAGTCCACCACCACGCCCTCGAGCTCGGTCCCGATCGGCGATGTCCGCCAGAGCATCGGGTTCTGGCCGAGCGCGGCGGTCAGCATCTCGCCCAGGATCCCGGGGCCGGACGCAGTCGTGGCGAAGTAGGCCAGGAAGCCCGGGTGCTGCCAGTGCGTCGCGTTGGGCACGACCAGGGCCTGGTAGTCAGCCAGGATCTGGTCGATCGGGGTGGCCTGCTCAGGCGGCACGGCCGGGAAGAGCGGCCCGAGCGAGCCGGGCTCGATGGCCGGGAAAACGGCGAACGACTCGACGCCCTCGAGGTAGTCGGCGATCAGGTCGGCGACCTGGTGGGCAGCGGCCCGGAACGTCGCGGGGTCGATGTCGGCGGCCATCGCCCGAGTCTAGCGGCCTCGAACGGGTCGCTCAGAACGAGGGCGCGGCATCCTCGTCGACGAGCTC
Source organism: Candidatus Limnocylindrales bacterium (assembly GCA_035308745.1). GTDB lineage: Bacteria > Chloroflexota > Limnocylindria > Limnocylindrales > CSP1-4 > Palsa-1033. The sequence goes on from DATGGC010000369.1 coordinate 2,429, forward strand.
GCCCGTCCCGGTCGACTTGCGATGCTCCATCGCGCCCACGACCAGGACGGCCTGCACCAGCACCCCGCCAATCGCCGCGAACTGGTTGACGTAGAACGCCACCAGGGCGAGCACCGTCAGCGAGATCACCGAGGCCGTCAGCCCGAATCGCAGTCCCCGCGCGTCGCGATGGACCCACAGCAGGACCGTCGCCGCGGCGAACAGGAAACCGGCGGCGGCCGAGGCCAGGGCGTGGACGTCGAGCCACAGCGGGTTGCCGCTGAGCTGGTCGGCCGCCGCCTGGCTGATCAGCAGGTCGAACGGCGTCCGGATCGAGACGGCCAGGCCCATCACCCCGCCGGCCTCGAGGAGGGCCACCACTGCACTCCCGGCATAGCCCAGGATCAACAGGGCGCGCAGGTGCTTCCAGCGCGAGGGTGCCGCCGGGACAGGCACCAGCGGCTCGCCGAAGCGCTCGCGGACGGCGAGCAGGAGGAGCACCGACAGCATGAAGACGGCGTAGATGATCGGCGCGGCGATCGGGAAGAAGTAGTCGTTGGTGGTCGTGATGTACTTGCCCACTTCGTCGATGAACAACCCGACGCCGGCCCCGACCAGGAGGGCCGCCCCGTCGCTCGCCCGGTCGTCGACCGAGATCAGGGCGATCACTCCGCCGGCGAAGAGAAGCGCGCCGCCGATCAGGACATGGGCGATGTGGAACTCGCCGCTGCCGATCCTGGGATAGCCCGTCGCCCCCAGGAACGCGCGGGTCGCGACGACCGAGACGCCGAAGCTGGACACGACCAGCAGCAGTCGCCGGTCGGCGCCGGGTCGCAGCCGGGTTGGCGCCCAGCGCCCTGCGGATCGAGCCACGGCGGCACCATACACTCCTGTATATGACTGCGCCCGAGACCGCCGACCCGCAGCGCCGCGAGCTCGTGCGCCGGGCCTTCCAGCTCGAATACATCACGATCGTCTGGAACACGCTCGAGGGCATCGTCGCGATCGTGGCCGGCCTGAGCGCCGGCTCGGTCGCCCTGGTCGCCTTTGGCCTCGACTCATCGGTGGAGGTCTTCGCCTCGCTCGTCGTCGTCTGGGAGCTCCGCGGCGCTGATCGCAGTGGCGAGCACCGGGCCGTCCACCTGATCGGCGTCGGCTACATCATCGTCGGGCTGTACGTGGCCTGGGACACGTTCGAATCGATCCAGGCGGCCCACCGACCGAGCGCCTCGCCCGTGGGCATCGCGTTCCTGGCCGGGACCGTCGTGGTGATGCTCCTGCTGGCCGCGGGCAAGCTGCGGGTCGGCCGCGAGCTGGCCAGCCCGACGGTCCTCGCCGACGGCCGCTTCAGCCTGATCGACGGTGGCCTGGCCGCAGCAGTGCTGATCGGCCTGGTCCTGACCGCCGTCCTCGGCTGGTGGTGGGCCGACGCCGTCCTGGCCGGCCTGATCGCGCTGCTCGCCCTGCGCGAGGGCCTCGAGTCCGTCCTCGCCCATCGCCGCGAGCCGCCGGACCGCTAGCCCGAACGGTACGATGGATCGATGCCCCGCTACGGCCCGGCCGATTCGCTGAAGTCGCCCCGCTTCACGGGGCCTTCGACCTTCGCCCGGCTGCCCTATGTCCGCGAGCTCGAGGGCGTCGACCTGGCCGTCGTCGGCGTGCCCTTCGACACCGGTGTCTCCTACCGGGTCGGCGGCCGCTTCGGGCCGAGCGCCGTGCGCGAGGCGTCGATGATGCTCCGGCCCTACAACCCGAACCTGGGCGTGGCCCCGTTCGAGGTCCTGTCGTGCATCGACTACGGCGACATCGCGATCGTGCCGGGCTACATCGAAGCCAGCTACGCCGCGATCGAGGCCGCGGTCCGGGACCTGGCAGCGGCCCAGGTGGTGCCCTTGTTGATCGGCGGCGACCATGCCTGCACCCTGGCCCACCTCCGGGCGATCGCTCGCAATGGGCCGGTGGCGGTGATCGACTTCGACGCCCACACCGACGCCTGGGACAGCTACTTCGGCCAGAAATACAACCACGGCACGTGGATGCGCCGGGCGATCGAGGAAGGCCTCGTCGACGTCGGCCATTCGATCGAGGTGGGCCTGCGGGGCACCCTCTACGACCAGACCGACTGGACCGTCCTGCGGACCGAGCTCGGGCTCGAGTACCTGACGACCGAGGACCTGCTCGGGAGCGGTGCACGGGCAACGGCCGAGCGCATCCGGGCGCGAGTCGGCGACCGGCCGGCCTGGCTGACCTTCGATATCGACTGCGTGGATCCCAGTGCCGCGCCGGGCACTGGCACGCCCGAGCCAGGCGGACCGTCCGCCCACGACATGCTCACGGTCGTGCGCAACCTGACCGGGATCGAGTTCGTCGGATTTGACGTGGTCGAGGTGATCCCGAGCTACGATCCCGCCGGCCAGACGGCCTTCCTGGCCGCGAACCTGGCCTACGAGATGCTCGCCCTCGTGGCGCTCGCCCGGCGATGACCTTCAGCTGGCCGGCTGGCTCCCGGGCCGCGGCCTGCTTCACCTTCGACGTCGACGCCGAGAGCGCGATCCTGGCCGCCGAGCCGGCCTCGGCCGCCCGCCGCTCGGTCATGAGCCACCAGGCCTACGGCCCCCGGACCGGCGTGCCCCGCCTGCTCCGGATCCTTGATCGAACCGGGATCCGGGCGACCTTCTTCGTGCCCGGCTACACCGCCGAGCGCTGGCCGGCGGTGATCCGCAGCATCCGCGACGCGGGCCACGAGATTGGCCATCACGGCTACCTCCACGAGTCGGTCGCCGCGCTCACGCCCGACGCCGAAGAGGCGATCCTGGTCCGCGGACTGGCTGCCCTCGACGCGGTCGCCGGGGTCACGCCGACCGGCTGGCGGGCGCCGATGTGGGAGGCGAGCTGGTCATCGGCTGAGCTCCTGGCCGGCCACGGCTTCCGCTATGACTCGAGCCTGATGGACAGCGATCGGCCCTATGTCCTCGCGGCCGGTCCCGGCCGGCGGCTGGTCGAGCTGCCGATCCACTGGAGCCTCGACGACTGGGAGCCGTACGTGTTCCTGCCCGACCTGTCGGGCTCCGGGGCGATCGCCAGCCCGGCCGAGGTTGGCGCACGCTGGGCACTCGAGCTGGACGCGATGGCCGCCGAGGGCGGGCTGTTCCTGCTGACCAACCATCCGTTCGTCTCGGGCCGGGCGTCGCGCGCCAGCGCCCTGGAGACGCTGATCGAACGAGCGAAGGCGACCGACGGCCTGTGGATCGCCACCTGCGACGAGCTGGCCCGCTGGGTCGAGAGCCTGTCCCTCGAGCCCGTCGACGACCAACGCCCGGAGACATGAACCGACCCCGCCCGACGTGCGGTCGAGCGGGGTCGCTCTGATCGGCCGCCGCCTAGATCACGCCGGAACGGCGGTCGACGAGCGGCGCTCGAGGCCCCAGTACACGGCCCCGGCCACCACGAAGCCGATCACGTAGGCAATGTCCGCGCCGCCGAGTGCCGTCGCGATCGGCCCAACGAAGACGGACGCGTCCATGAACGGGATCGAGACGATGAAGCCGACCGCCAGTGCGATCAGGGCGTTCCAGCCGCTGGGCAGCAGGCTGAAGTTCGAGACGTGATCGGCGCCGGTGGCAGAGTGCCGCCGGAGCTGCCAGTCGACCAGCACGATCGCCGACCACGGCCCGATCCAATAGGTGATGAACAGCAGGTAGTTCTCGAAGGCGGTGTTGAAATTGGCCTGGTACAGCCACAGCGTGGCGATGAAGCTGAGGACCCCGACGATCAGGGCCGACACCGGACGGTAGACCTTGATCCCCGCCGCCAGCAGCGACAGCGAGCCCGAGTAGTCGTTCATCGCGTTGACGGCCACGGTGCCGAAGAAGATCGCGATCATGGCGACCGCGCTGATCAGGCCGCCGCCCAGCAGGGCATCGATCTGGTGGACCGGATCGGCGCTGCCGTTGGTCACGGCGCCGAAGACGGCCAGGCCCAGAAGCTCGATCCAGACCGCCGAGATGGCAATCCCCAGGAACGAGTAGCCCGCGACCTTGATCGACGGCGTCGAGGCCGGCAGGTAGCGCGAGTAGTCGGAGGCGTACAGCGCCCAACCGAGGTTGAAGCTGCCCACGATCGTGGTCATCAGGACGAAGGTGCCGAGGCTCTCTGCTGAGCCGCTGAAGCTGAAGTTGGCCTTCGGCAGGAGGGCGATGGTGACCACCGCGAAGAGGATCGCCAGGCCGATCGCCGCGTACTTCTCGAAGGTGTGGATCGCCTCGTAGCCGACGACGCTGAGTGCCGCCTGGCAGACGATCACGATCAGCAGGCCGAGCCAGAATGGGACGACGTTGCCGGTCAGGACCTGGATCGCGTAGGCGCCGAAGAACGCGTTGATCGCATCCCACGCGATCGTGCTCACCCAGTTGATCAGGCCGGGCACGACGATGCTCTTGCCGAACGCCAGCCGGCTGAGCGGGATCTGGCCAAGCCCGACCTTGGGCCCGATCGTGCTCAGGATCGCCACGATCCCGCCGCCGATCACGTTGCCGACCAGGATCGCCAGCAGGCCGGTGAAGAAGCCAAGGCCGAGGATCGCGCACAGCGCGCCCAGGGCGAACGCCGCCGGGACGAGGTTCGGGGTGAACCAGACCGTGAACAGCCGCCACACCGACCCGTAGCGGGCCGCCGCCGGAATCGGCTCGATTCCGTGGCCCTCGATGGACAGGTCGCCCTCGCCACTGGGCATCGTATCGCGAGTCAGCGCTTCGACCACCATGCTGTTCAGCCCTCCTCCTTGTGATAGCTCACTGGCTCATCGCCGGCCGCGGCGTGGATGACCGAGTGAGATGGCTCCGTCT
>DATGGC010000370.1:0-10714 GCA_035308745.1 Candidatus Limnocylindrales bacterium
GCATCGCCCTGGTGGGCGATCGCCCTGCGTCCGAGCGCCTCGACCGCAGCGACGACCTCGGCGGCCGCCTCGGCGTTGCCCCGATAGCTGAAGGTGATGTCGGCGCCCTGGGTCGCCAGGCTCAGGACGATCGCCCGGCCGATGCCCCGCGAGCCGCCAGTGACGACAGCGCTCCGGCCGGTCAGATCGATCATCGGCGGGCCGCCGAGTGGGCGATGGGGTGGGCGGCCGGCTCGGGCTCGCCGGGCACGACGTCGGACAGGTCGAGCGGCACCGGCCCGGGCCGGGCCAGGATCTCGGCCAGGGCCTCAGGGATGGGATCGACCGAATCCCAGTCGAGCGGCGGCCGGACGTGGACCGCATCGGGCGAGATCGCCTCGCCCAACGCACCCCGCGCCGGGTCAACCGTCCACTCGATCGCCACGGCGCCCGAGGTGAAGCCGGCCCCGAAGGCGACGATCACGATCCGGTCGCCGACCTTGATCCGGCCGCTGTTGGCCGCCTCGGCCAGGGCGATCGGGATCGAGGCGGCCGAGGTGTTGCCGTAGCGATCGACGTTGACGAACATCCGGTCCATCGACAGGTCGAGGCCCTTGGCCACCGCCTCGATGATCCGGACGTTGGCCTGGTGGGGAATGATCAGGCTGATGTCATCCGGCTTGAGCCCGGCGTGCTCGATCGCGGCGAGGGCGGTGGTGGCCAGGGTCCGGGTCGCGAAGCGATACGTCTCGCGGCCTTCCATCCGGATGAAGTGCTCGCCTCGGGCGATCGTCGCGGCCGAGGGTGGGCTCTTCGAGCCGCCCGAGGGCAGCCAGATCATGTACGCGCCCTGGGGCTCGGTCGTCAGCTCGATGCCCAGCCCGCCGCCGGGCTCGTCGCTGGCCGACAGGACGACCGCCCCGGCGCCGTCGCCGAACAGGATGCACGTGTTCCGGTCGGTGTAGTCGAGGAAGCGGGTCAGCAGCTCGGCGCCGATCACCAGGACGTGCTTGGCCATTCCGCTCGTGATGTACGCCTGGGCGGTGGCATAGCCGTAGACGAAGCCCGAGCAGGCCGCGGCCAGGTCCATGGCCGTCGCCTTGGTGTTGCCGATCGCCTCCTTGACCAGGGCGGCCGTGGCCGGCATCCAGTAGTCCGGGGTCAGCGTGCCGAGCAGGATCAGGTCGATGTCGGCGGGGTCGATCCCGGCCACCGCGATCGCCCGCAAGGCCGCGACGGACGCCATCGAGGCGGTGGTCTCGTGGGCGGCCGCGACCCGCCGCTCGCGGATCCCCGTCCGGCTGACGATCCACTCGTCGGACGTGTCGACCATTCGCTCCAGGTCGGCATTGGTCAGGATCCCGGCGGGCGCGTAGCGGCCCCAGCCGGTCAGGTGGGCGTAGCGGGGGCGGCTGTCGGCGGTCACAGGGGGTCCACCTCGACAAGCGGCTGGCGCGCCTTCACCAGCTGGCCGCTTTCGGCGACCACCCGGACGACCCTGCCAGCCAGGTCCGACTTGATCTCGTTGAACAGCTTCATCGCCTCGATCAGGCCGATCACCTGGCCGACGGCCACCTCGCCCCCGACCTGGACGTAGTTCGCCGAGCCGGGCGCCGGCGAGGCATAGAAGATCCCGGTGAGGGGCGCCTTGACCGACGGCCGGGCGACCTCGCTTCCGATGCCGCCTGCGGCTGGTGCGGCCGGACCTGGTCCGACCGCCACGGCGCCGACGGCCGGCCCGTGGTCCTCGACGCCAGTCCGCAGCGCGGACTGCTTGCGCAGGACCAGGCCCGTCTCGCCAGCCTCGACTTCGATCTCGGTCAGCTCGCTCCGCTCGAGGAGCAGCGCCAGGCGATCGACCAGGGCGAGGAGCGAGCGGTCGGCGCCGCCGGTGACGGGCGCCGGGGGCAGGTCGTCGGTCATCCGTCGAACCGGGTGAAGATCAGGGCGCTGTTCTGGCCGCCGAAGCCGAACGAGTTGCTGAGCGCGGTCCGGACATCGTGGCGGGTCGCGACGAGCGGGGTCAGGTCCAACCCGGCCGCTTCCTCGTCGGGATCGGTCAGGTTGATCGTGGGCGGCACGATCCCGGTCCGGATCGTCTGGATCGTGGCCACCGCCTCGATCGCCCCGGCGGCGCCCAGGGTGTGGCCGAGCATCGACTTGTTGGCCGTGATCGGGACGTCCGGGGCGCGGTCGCCAAGGATCGTCCGGATCGCCTGGAGCTCGGCCTTGTCGCCGGGCGGCGTGGACGTGGCGTGGGCATTGACATGGTCGATCGCGTCGGCCGTCAGGTCCGCCTTGACCAGGGCCCGCCGGGCGGCCCGGACCGCGCCGCTGCCGCCGGGCGCGGGCAGGGTGATGTGCTCGGCATCGGCCGTCGCGCCATAGCCGATCAGCTCGGCCAGCGGCTCGGCGCCGCGGGCCCGGGCATGCTCGAGCTCCTCCAGGACCAGGATGCCGCAGCCCTCCCCGATCACGAATCCGTCGCGGGCGGCATCGAACGGGCGCGAGGCGCCGGTTGGGTCGTCGTTGCGCGTCGACAAGGCGCGCATGGCGCAGAAGCCGGCGACCAGCGCCTCCTGGACGCCCGCCTCGGCCCCACCGGCGACCATCACGTCGGCGTCCCCGCGCCGAATCATTTCCCACGATTCGCCGATCGCGTGGCCGCCCGTCGCGCAGGCCGACACGATCGCGAAGTTCGGGCCCAGGGCGCCGAAGGTGATCGACAGCTGCCCCGCGCCGACGTTGGGGATGGCCATCGGCACGAAGAACGGGCTGACCCGGTCCGGGCCGCGGGTGGCGTTGATCTCGATCTGCTCGCACAGGGTGTTGACCCCGCCCAGGCCCGTTCCGAGGATGATCCCGGTCGCCTCGGCCAGCTCGCCCTCGAGGCGGCCCGGCAAGCCCGCCTGGTCGAGCGCCTCGCGGGCCGCCACCAGGCCCAGCTGGGTATAGCGGTCGGCGCGGCGGAGCTCCTTGCGGTCCAGCACGTGGCTGGCATCGAAGTCGCCGACCCACGCGGCAATCTTCGAATCGACCCGATCGGGCTCGAACGAGTTGATCCGGCTGACCCCGGACCGGCCGGCGACCAGTCCGTCCCAGGTCGCCTGGACGCCGATCCCGATGCCTGACATTACGCCCATCCCGGTGACCACGACCCGGCGCTCGGAGCGGCTCATCGGACGAGCTTGCCGTTGCGAACGGTCGCCGCCCGGTAGACGTCGCCGGGCAGGCCGCGGGCCGAGAGCGCGTTCGAGACGGCCAGGGAGTCGAACTCGGTCCGTCGAATCTCGCCGCTGACCGCATCGCCCTCGATCGTGACCACGGCCCACGACGCGGTCGGGTCGCCGTCGAAGACGTAGCCGGCGCTGCCGGCGTTGACGATCAGCTTCCAGCCCAGGTCGCGGACCTCGGGCAGGTGGGTGTGGCCGCAGCAGATCACCCGGGCGTCGGTGCGCGAGGCTCGCTCGATCATGACGTTCGGGTCGAGCGCCCCGTCGAAGCCCTCGGTCTGCGAGCCGGGCGAGGCATGGGTGGCCAGGATCAGCAGCTCGCCGACCCGCAGTCGCCGCTCGGCGGGCAGCCGTCGGAGCCAGTCGATCCGCCCGTCGCCGAGCTGATCGTGGGCCCACTCGGCCGCCGAGCGGATCGATTCGGGCACGCCGTCCATCAACGAGGGAAAGGCCGCGGCGTAGTCGAAATCGGCCACCGCGATATCGGTATTGCCGGCCACGACCAGGGCGCCGTCGGCCTCGAGCTCGCGGACCGCGTCGACGACACCGGCCGGATCCGGGCCGTTGAGGACCAGGTCGCCGCAGATCATCAGGGCGTCGGCCCGCTCCTTCTTGATCGCCGCCCGGACCGCCTCGAGGGCGACCAGGTTGCCGTGCAGGTCGCTGATCACCGCGACGCGGGTCATCGGAGCACCGACGCGTCGGGAATGATGAAGCTGAGCGTCGCCTGGCAGGCGACCTCGCCGTCGACCGTGGCAAGCCCCAGGCCGCGCCCGAAGCGTCGCCCGAGCTTGTCCATCGTGACCTCCAGGCGAAGCGTGTCGCCGGGGCTGACGACCCGCTTGAAGCGGCACTCGTCGATCCCGCCGAACAACCCGATCCGGTCGCCGAAGCCGGGCTGCTTGGCCACGAACACGGCCATCGTCTGGGCCAGCGCCTCGACCTGGATCACCCCAGGCATCACCGGCAGGCCCGGAAAGTGGCCCTGGAAGAACCACTCGCTCGCCGTCACTGCCTTGAGCCCCACGATCCGGCGGGCCGCCTCGTCGTACTCGACGATCCGATCGACCAGCAGGAAGGGCCAGCGGTGGGGAATCAGCCCCTCGATCTCGCGGGTCGTATGGATGATCGCAGGCGGGACGTCGGTCACGGGCAGCTCCATGGCAATCGCTGGCGGAAGTGTGCCGCCCGGGCGCTCGGCCGTGCGGCGGATTCAGTGCAGGTCTGCAACGCGCCTACCGCGCGGCCGCGGCCAGGAACGACGCCGAACCGACCCGATCGACGAGATTGGTGGTCATCTCGCCGGCCAGGAAGACCTCGTTGCGGAGGAGCGCCTGGTGGATCGCGACGTTCGTGATCAGGCCCTCGACGACGAGCTCGTCCAGGGCGACCAGCGAGCGGGCGATCGCGGTCGGCCGGTCCGGGCCCCACACGATCAGCTTGCCCAGCAGCGAGTCGTAGAACGGCGGGACCTCGTAGCCGGTGAACAGGTGGCTGTCCATCCGGACGCCGGGCCCGCCCGGCGCGAGATAGCGCTCGACGACGCCGGTGCTGGGCCGGAAATCGTGCTCGGCATCCTCGGCGTTGATCCGGAACTCGAGGGCGTGGCCGCGGAGCGTCACGTCGGCCTGGCTGAAGCCAAGCGGTTCGCCGGCCGCGATCCGGATCTGGGTCACGACCAGGTCGATGCCGGTCAGCATCTCGGTCACCGGGTGCTCCACCTGGATCCGGCAGTTGATCTCGATGAAGTAGACGTTGCCGGCCGGGTCGACCAGGAACTCGAGGGTGCCCACGTTCTCGTAGCCGGCGGAGACCACGGCCTTGATCGCCCGCTCGGCCAGCTCGGCCCGGGCCGCTTCGTCGAGGGCCGGGGTGGGCGCTTCCTCGAGGAACTTCTGGTGGCGGCGCTGGACCGAGCAGTCGCGCTCGCCGAGGTGCACCCCGTGACCGAAGCGGTCGACGGCGACCTGGACCTCGACGTGGCGGTTGTCCTCGAGCCACTTCTCGAGGTACAGCGAGTCGTCGCCGAACGCGGCGCGAGCCTCGGAGCGGCAGATCTTGAGCGCGGCCTCGAGCTCGCGCGGGGTGCGCACCATGCGCATGCCCTTGCCGCCGCCGCCGGCCGAGGGCTTGATCAGGACCGGGTAGCCAATCCGCTCGGCCTCCTCGAGGCCGTGCAGGTCGTCGCGGATCATCCCGTTCGAGCCGGGGATCGTGGCCAGCCCCTCGGCGCCCAGCAGCCGGCGGGTGGCCTCCTTGCTGGCGAACCGCTCGAGGACCTGGGGCGGCGGGCCGATGAACGTCAGGCCATGGGCCCGGACCACTTCGGCGAAGCCCTCGTCCTCGGACAGGAAGCCGTAGCCGGGATGGATCGCGTCGCAGCCGGACACGATCGCGGCGCTGATCACGGCCGGGGCCGAGAGGTAGCTCCGCTTGGCGTCGGCGGGGCCGATGCAGATCGCCTCATCGGCGAGCTGGACGGCCAGACTCTCCCGATCGGCCTCGCTGTAGGCGACCACCGCCTCGACGCCCAGGGTCCGGCAGGCCCGCAGGATCCGGACCGCGATCTCGCCCCGGTTGGCGATCAGGATCTTGGTGAACATCAGGCGTCCCGCCCGGCGCGCTCGGGCGGAGTCGAGATCAGCTCGATCCAGACCAGCTCCTGGCCGTACTCGACGGCATCGCCGCTCTCGACCAGGCCGGCCCCGACGATCCCGTTGACCGGCGCCACGACCTCCTGGGGGATGCCCAGGACGTCGACCGTGGCGATCCGGTCGCCGGCCCGCACCCGGGAGCCCGAGCTGATCTCCGGCCGGGGGTGGTAGATCCCGACGGCTGGCGACGTCGCCGCAGTCCGGTAGGGATCGGCCGGCGGTTCGGTCGAACCCGGGTGGGGATGCTCGACGTGGCCGGCGGCGACCCGCGTCGTGCGACTGGCGACGCGGCCCGTCGCCGAGCTGCCGTCGGCCGCCCTGCGCAGGCGGACCTTCCAGCTGCCCTCGTGGACCTCGAGCTCGCCCAGCCCGGTCGCCCCGAGCTTGGCGATCAGGGCCGGCAGCAGGTCGTCGGCCAGGCCCTCGATCTGGGCGTGATCGGCGAGGCGGGCGGCCTCATCGCGGTCGGGCACGGCTCAGACCTCCTCGCGAGCCGGCGGCTCGTCGTGTGGATGGGTGGCGTTCGGGCTCGCCCCGTTCGTCGGCCGGCTCGAGCCGCCCAGGAAGGTGCGCAGCCGGTCGGTGAATCCCGGGCGTTCGAGGACGACGACCGGCTCGGCCTCGAGGGTGGTGAACGCGCCCAGCCCACGATAGCGCCGGTAGCGCGCCTCGATCAGCTCATCGAGCGGACGCCGCTCGAGGCTGGCGAGATGGCGGATCACGGCCGCCTTGACGCTGGCCGCCGTGGCCGGGTGGTCGGTATGGGCGCCGTCGCGCGGCTCGGGGATCACCTCGTCGACGACACCCAGGTCGAGCTGGTCGGCGGCCGTCATGCGCATCGCCAGGGCCGCGGCCGGCGCCTGGTCCGGGGTGCGCCACAGGATCGAGGCACAGCCTTCCGGGCTGATCACCGAGTAGACGGCGTTCTCGAGGGCCAGGACCACGTCGCCCACGGCGATCGCCAGGGCCCCGCCCGAGCCGCCCTCACCGGTGATGACGGTCACGATCGGGGTCCGCAGGCGGCTCATCAGGGCGATCGACTTGGCGATCGCCTCGGCGATCCCGCGCTCCTCGGATTCCGCGCCGGGATGCGCCCCCGGGACGTCGACGAAGGTGACGATGGGCAGGCCCAGCCGCTCGCCCAGCTCCATCACCCGCATCGCCTTGCGATAGCCCTCGGGATGGGGCATCCCGAAGTTGCGTCGGATGTTCTCGTCGGTCTCGGCGCCCTTCTGCTGGCCGACGACCACCACCCGCCGGCCGTCGATCCGGGCCAGGCCGGCGACGATCGCCGGGTCGTCGCCGAAGAAGCGATCGCCGTGGAGCTCGACGAAGTCGTCGGCGATGAGGGCCAGCAGCTCCAGCGTCCGCGGCCGGCGCAGGTTGCGGGCCAGCTGGACGCGGGCCCAGACGGCTGCCGTGGGATCGGCCGGCGTGGCCTCGGGCGTCTCGTCGCCGGCTGCCTTGCGGCCACCCCGGCCGATCAGGCGCTCAACCACGGGGTGCCTCGTCGGATTCGGGAATGACCCGCTCGGCCAGGGCGCTCAGGAAGGACAGCGGCCGGAAGGCGGGAATGCTGCCGCTGTCGGCCGACGCCTCGGCCAGTGGGACGGGCGCCATCAGGGCGACCAGCCTGACCAGCTCGTCGCGCAGCTCGGCGCGATGCACCACCCGGTCCACGAAGCCGTGCTTGAACAGGAACTCCGAGCGCTGGAAGCCCTCCGGCAGCTCGCCCTGGATCGTGCCCGCGCTGACCCGTGCCCCGGCAAAGCCGATCAGCGCATTGGGCTCGGCCAGGTTGACGTCACCGAGGGCCGCGAACGAGGCGAACACGCCGCCGGTCGTCGGGTCGCTCATCAACGAGATCAGGGGCACGCCGGCCAGCCGCAGCCGCTCGGTCGCGGCGACCGTCTTCACCAGCTGCATCAGCGACAGGGTGCCTTCCTGCATCCGGGCGCCGCCCGAGGCGGACACGATTACCAGCGGGATCCGGCGGGCCAGGGCCGCCTCCGCCGCGCGGGCGACCTTCTCGCCCACGACGCTGCCCATCGAACCGCCCATGAACGAGAAGTCCATCACGCAGATCGCGATCGGCCGGCCGCCGATCGTGGCCAGGCCCCACACCGCCGCGTCGCGCATGCCGGTCGTGGCCTGCGCTGCGGCGACCCGGTCGGGGTACGCCTTCAAGTCGACGAAGCCAAGCGGGTCCAGGCTCTGGAGCCCGGGATCGTGCTCGATGAAGCTGTCGGCGTCGAGGAGCAGGTCGAGGCGGGCGGCGGCGGACAGGCGGAAATGGTGGCCGCAGTTGGAGCACACCCGGAGGACCTTCTCGAGCTGCTTGTTGAAGAGCATCTCCTGGCAGGTGGGGCACTGCGTCCAGAGATCGGGCGGGTAGGTGTCACGTCGCTGGCGGAACGAGGGCAGCTTGATCGGCATCAGGCCAGCCCGCCCTGGTGGCCGGCGCGCTCGTGGGCCGCCCGGATCGCCCGGACCATGGGATGGACCGGCCGGCTCAGCCGCCACGCGACGAAGGCCGCGCCGGCCAGTGAGACGGCCGCCGAGGTGAGCGCGCCACCGATCAGCAGGGGCCGGGCGCGATGGCCGAACAGGTCCGCCTCATCGTTCATGTCGCGGGCCGGATCGAGCTCGCCGGCGGCTGCCCGGGCGATCACCGGGGGCGGAGAGCTGGTCTCGCCACCCGCGGCGACGGGCAGGCGCATCGCTGCGGCCGCGTCCGCCAGCCGGCGGGCAAGGCGCTCCTCGAAGCGGAACGACGGATGGACCCGGACCAGGCCGGCGGTCAGCCAGTCCGAGGCAGCCCGCAGCTCGGGGTCGAGACTGGGGTCGTGGCCGGCCAACCCGAAGCCGCGCTCGCGGGCGAGCAGGATCGACTCCAGGTAGCGATCGACCAGGAGTGCCTCGATCTCGGGTTCCGTGTTCCCGGTATCGGCCATCACCAGCGCCGACCGCCCAGGTCCCGGGCGACGGCCCGCAGCCCGCGGTGGATCAGGACCCGGACCGCGCCCTCGGAGCGGCCCAGGACGCCGGCGATCTCCGCGGTGGACATCTCCTCGACGAAGCGCAGGACCAGCGCCCGGCGGCGTTCGACGGGCAGCCGGGCGACGGCGGCCCAGGCGGCACTCGCCTCGTGCCGGGCGCTCACGTCGTCCTCCACGTCGGTCCGGTCGGCAACGCCGGCCGCGGCCTCGATCGGGGCGACCGGGTGGCGGCGCTGCCCGCGCCGGATGTTGGCGACCACGTTGCGGGCGATCCGGAAGAGCCAGACCCGGAAGGTCGAGGCGCCGTCGCCGTCGTGCGGCAGGGCGCGCTCCTCGAACCGGTCGAGGGCGCCCAGGGCCAGCAGGAACGTCCGCTCCGCGGCGTCCTCCGCATCGTGGTGGCTGCCGAGCTCGTAGTACGCGTAGCTGTACACCTGGGCGAGGTACTTCCGATACAGGGCGTCGAACGCCGCCGGGTCGCGCAGGGCGGCCTCGACGAGGGGTCGATCGCGATCGAGATGGACGAGCCGACGCTCGTGGCGGCGATCATTCGGGCCAGCCTCCTCGGCCTTCACCTTCCTGAACACCGGGCGGGCCATCGCGTTACACCCCGGCCGGCAGGCGGAGGTGCCGGATCTCGCCGGTGAGCACGATTCGTTCGCCGGCCGGCAGGGCCAGGTCCTCGATCACCAGGCCGCCCGAACCGACATCGACGCCCAGGGCCCGGGTGTCGAGGGCCGAGCCGTCGGGCAGCTCGAGGCGCACCGGCCGGCCCCGGGTGAGCTGGCGGTCGACCCAGTCGGCCACGTCGAAATGGCCGTCGCGCAGGGCGATCGTGCGCGCCTCGACCCGGTCGATGAACGCCGCGAAGAGTGCCGGCAGGTCAATCGGCCGGCCGTTGGAAGCCACTCGCAGGCTGGTCATCGTTGCCGCCAGCTCGGCCGGGAAGTCGTCCGCTGCCCAGTCGCCGTTGAGGCCCAGGCCGATCACGACCCGCGGGTCGGCGCTGCCCAGCCCACTCGTCTCGCCCAGGACACCGCCCAGCTTGCGGACCACGCCATCGGTCTCGACGACCAGGTCATTGGGCCACTTGAGGCGGACCGAACGATCGGTCAGGCCGGCCACCTCTTCCGCCGCATCGGCCATCGCCAGGGAGACGATGGCGGCCAGGCGCCAGGCGCGATCCGGCGCGAGCCAGGTCGGCCGGAAGCCGAGCGAGCACAGGAACCCGGCACCGGGTGGCGCCTGCCAGGTGCGCCCGTCGCGGCCGCGGCCGGCCGTCTGCTCGTCGGCCACGGCCAGGCAGACCTCGGGCGTGCCGTCCGTCAGCCAGCCCCGGACGACATCGTTCGTGGAGCCGACCGAGTCGAAGCGCTCCTGGCGGCTGATGAACGGGCGTTCCGGGGCCGATCCGGGTCCCGACGCCGGCTCCGTCACGAGGCCGCTCAAGCGGCCCCGCTGGCCGGCTGGGCGCCGCTCGCCGGAGCGGTCGAGCCTGCCTCGAGCTCCTCGGGCCGCTCGAGGGCGAAGGCTGCGTGCAGGGCACGCACGGCGGTCGTGACCTGGTCCTCGGCGATCATGCACGTGATCCGGACCTCGCTGGTCGAGATCATCTCGATGTTCACCCCGGCATCGGCCAGCGCCCCGAACATCCGGGCGGCATAGCCCGGGGCATTGTGGATACCGGCACCCACGATCGAGATCTTGGCCACGGCCGAATCGGCGGTCATCTCCCGGAAGCCGAGCTCGCGGATGATCGGCTCGAGGATCCGCTTGGCCCGGGCCAGCTCGACCTCGGCGATCGTGAAGCTCATGTCGGTCGAGCCGCCGTGACCGACGTTCTGGACGA
>DATGGC010000371.1:0-8539 GCA_035308745.1 Candidatus Limnocylindrales bacterium
AGCTTCGGTCCCCACCGCCGCCGCGGCAACGTCTTCGGCAGCTGCCTCGTCGGAGCCGCCGTCCGCCGCTCCGGGAAGTTGGCAATCCGTGACAGGCCTGCCGGAAGCGGCCGGTGGAGCTCTCCAGGACGTCGTCGTCGATGGCTCGAAGCTCATTGCCGTTGGCTACGGGTCCTATCGGGGGCCCGGCCTCGTCTGGACATCGACCGATGGCTCGGCCTGGCATCCCGAACCGAGTGCAGCCGTCCTGGCGACCGTTCCCCTGGAAGCGCTGGCGGTTGGCCCATCTGGCCTCGCGGCGTTCGGCGACGATTGCTCCGGAACCACGGAGTGCCTGGCCAACGTCCAGGCGTTCCTGTCGGCGGATGGTTCGGCCTGGACGGCGGCTGGCCCGATGACGACGCGTGGCCTGGAAGGCGTTTCCCACGCGATCTGGACGGGATCGCTGTTCGTCGCCGTCGGTCGGGACACCCAGCCGAGTCCATTTGACGGGGCAGTCTGGACATCGATTGACGGCACCACGTGGAAGCAGATTCCTGAAGGCTCAACCTTTGCCGATGCCGTTGTCGGCGGGGTCGCGACGGTCCACGCAGGCCTCGTCGCCGTCGGCAACGTCACGACGCCGGACAAGCGGGAGGCCGTTGTGTGGAATAGCACGGACGGCCGCACCTGGTCGCGCCTGCCCGACCAGGCCGACTTCGCCGGCGAGATGTTCGACGTCGTAGCGGGTGGCCCCGGCTACGTCGCGGTGGGGATCGGCTCGGATGGCGCAGCCGTGTGGACCTCGGCTGATGGACGAGCCTGGTCGCGGGTAGCCGATCAGCCCAGCCTGCACGGCCCGGCGATGTACGGTGTGGCGGCCGGGCCAGCGGGCCTGGCGGCCGTGGGCTACGACAGCGGCGGTGCCGCGATCTGGACTTCACCCGATGGCCTCACGTGGACGCGGGTGCCGAACGCTCCGGACTTCGCCGTGGCCCAGGCCCTGGCGGTGGCGGCGAACGGCAACACGTTCGTCGCAGTGGGTCGGGGCGCTCCGGCCGGGACGGCCCGGCCGTACATCTGGGTCAGCAAGTAGGGCCGAGGAGCTTGACTACGGAGACGTCGAAGCGAGCGCTCATCGACGCGGCGAAGCACGGCGACCAAGACGCCTTCGCGGCCATCGCCACGGATGCCGCCGATCGCCTGTACGCGGTCGCCTTCCGCATCCTGCGCGACCCGGAGCTCGCCCGCGACGCTGTCCAGCAGGCGTTGATGCATGCCTGGCGGGACCTGCGCGGCTTGCGCGATCCCGAACGCCTCGATCCCTGGCTGTATCGGCTCGTCGTTCGAGCCTGCTACGCCGAAGTGCGCCATCGCCGGCGCACGATCGGGGTGACCACGCTGGCGGTCATCCGTTCGGTCCGCGAGCAGCCGCTTGCCCAGGTCGATGACCATGATCAGCTCGATCGCGGATTCCGGCGCCTGTCCCCTGAGCAGCGGACCGTTGTCGTCCTTCACTACTATCTCGATCTGCCCCTGACCGAGGTGGCCGGCATCATGGGCATCCCGGATGGCACCGTGCGCTCCCGCCTGCACTATGCCATGGCAGGCTTGCGAGCCGCGCTCGAGGCCGATGGCCGCTCGGCTCGCGGGAAGACGCACTCCGCATGAGACCCGACGACGTCGAGCGACGCGTTCGGAGCTGGCTCGACGATGGCCCGGACCGGGCACCGGACGATCTCATCGAGTCGGTCCTCGCCGATGTGCCGGTCACCCGTCGTCGACCAGGCTGGGCGGTTGCAGATCCTCCTGCGGGCGGCCGTCAAGTGGCGCTCCTTGGTGTCGCGATCGTCGTTCTTGTGGGTCTTGCCGTCGGCTGGGCATGGTTTGGGCGGACGGCGTCGCCTGGCAGCTCGACGAACCAAACGGCCCCGTTCGAGCGTCTTGCGGCGTCCCCGGCATTCGGGAACGTGGCGATCTCGGACGTGGTCCCGGCTGGGCCTGGCCTGGTGGCCGTGGGCACGACCTCGATCGGAGGACACGACTCGGTGGTCTTCTGGAGCTCGCCCGACGCGCTGTCGTGGACCCGAGCGCCAGCAGACTCCGTGTTCCTGGATTCGACCGCGGGCCGACTGGCGCAGCACGGCAACGAACTCGTCCTGGACGCCTTCAGCTGTCCGGCCGGAGGGACCTACTGCGGGACCTCGAAGCTCTTCGTCTCGGTTGCGGGCGGTACCTGGCACCTGGCGACCGGTGTCGACCTTGATTGGTCGTTCCAGGCAGTCGCGGCCGGGGGGCCCGGCTTCGTCGCGGCTGGTACTGCGCTGGACGCGCTCGACAACCCGACGGGCGTCGTCGCCACATCTCTCGACGGCTCGAGATGGTCGGAGGAGCGGCCGAGCGCGATGATGGGCGCGACGATCGGTGGGCTGGCGATCGGCCCGACGGGGATGGTGGCGGTGGGGCAGCTCGGCGGCCGGCCGGCCGTGTGGAGGTCGCCGGACGGGCTGACCTGGTCGCGGGTCGGGCCCGCCGGCGCACCAACCGGCGGAACCGTGACCGACGTGGCCCAGGCCGGCTCGCATTGGGTCGCTGTCGGGAACAGCGCCGGGCAGGCCATGACGTGGCTGTCGAACGACGGCAGCTCATGGCAGCCCGGCCTACCCAGCTCGGGGCTCGAGGGCACGAGCCTGCGCCGGATCGTGGCCATCGGGTCGGGATTCGTCGCGCTGGGCGAGTCGAGCCCGGGCAATGGTGCGGCGTGGCAGTCGGCCGATGGAACCTTGTGGACCCAGCTCGATACCGGTGCGATCTTCAGCAACGGTGGCGTCTCGGCGATTGGCGCCGTCGGTGGACGGGTCGTGCTCTTTGGCGGCGGTGCGTCGGGTCAGGCAATCGTTGCGGCGAGCAACCCGCGCTAGGCGCCACCGTCGATCAGAACGGGCCGATGCCACCCAGCAGGTTCTGGATTGGCGATTCCTGACCCTGCTCCTGGGCTTCGACGCGCTCGAGGGCGATGCAGATCGCGAGGGCCAGCGGAATGTCGAAGCCGGGCGTGATCTGGATCCCGTAGCCGTTGTGGATGCTGAACCAGGCCCGGGACACCTGGATCGCCACCCGGCCGGCCTGGTCCGCGACCTGGAACTCGCGGTTCATCCAGTTGCCCTTGATCGTCAGCTCCAGGCCACCGGCGACGCTGATCTGGAACTTGTCGCCGCCCAGGTGGAAAATCGCCTCCTGGACGGTCGCAACGGTCTGGCCGCCCTTCGAGATCGTGACGGTCTTGTGGATGTGGGGGGCGAGCGGCTTCTCGATCGAGTACAGCTCCTGGCCGTTGAGGTCCTTGAGGACGTGCGTGCCGCGCAGGCTGAGCAGCTTGCCGTCGACTTCGAACCGCTTGTTGCCCTGGCCGTCGTCGATCCACAGGTCGCCGGTCAGCGACAGGAGCTGCTGGTTCAGGACGTAGGTGAGTTGCTGGTCGGGCTGGCCAGCTTGACCGGCGGGTGCCGGTGCGGCCGCCTCGACCGACGGAGCGCTCGCGACCGCGGCAAAGCCGGCGCCATCGACGGCCGGCCCGGCATCGGGCGTCGAGGCCGGCGGCTCCGGGGCGTCCGGGACGTCGGGCTGCTTCACCTGGGTGAAGGCCGTCGCACCGCATTGGGGGCACTTCGCGGCTGCACCGAGCTGCTGGAAGTGCGCCTTGAGCGCGAGCTGGTCGTTGAAGTTGCCGCCGATCAGCGACGTGAGCGAGCCGGCCATCGACTTGAAGTCGGGCCGCTCCTCGGCGAGCGCGGTGGGGACGAGCCAGGTGTGCTGGCATTTCGTACAGGTTCGGAGGTACCCGCCATCGGCCATGTCAATCTCCTGTGGTCGCTTGCATCTTGACCAGTACGACGTTGCCTGTCTTGCGCTCGGTTTCGACGTAGCGGGTGGCCTCGACCACGTCCTCGAGCGGGTACGTCCGGTCAACGATGGGTCGATACGCGCCGGCCTCGAGGAGCTCCTTCAGGAGGAGCACGTCCGCCTGTGTATAGCGCGGCGGGATCGAGAACTTCACCTTGCGCAATCCGCCGTGGGCCGTCACGAGCGCCAACGGCAGGTTCCGCAGCCCGTCGGTGGCGAGATAGCTGCCGCCGGGACGGAGCGATCGCCGGCAGCCGGCGAACGAGAGCTTGCCGACCGCGTCGAAGATCAGGTCGTAGGCCTGGCCGTTGGCCCTGAAGTCGTCGTGGGTGTAGTCGATCACCCGGTCCGCGCCGAGTGAGCGCACCAGGTCGACGTGGCGGGTGCTGCACACGGCGGTGACATCCGCGTCGAACTGCCGGGCCAGCTGGATCCCGGCCGTGCCGATCGCCCCGGAACCGCCGTAGATAAGGACTCGCTGGCCCGCCTGGATGCCGCCCTGGCGCAGGCACCACAGGGCGTTCAGGCCGCCATCGGTGACCGACGCGGCATCCGCGAAGGCCATCCCGTCAGGCATCATCGCGATCGGCGCGGACTCGGGGACGGAAACGAGCTCGGCATAGGCGCCGAACTTGAACCCGGTCGTGCCGAAGACCCGCTCGCCGGGCCGGAAGGCCTGGACGCCGCTTCCGACGGCTTCGACCGTCCCGGCAAACTCGCTGCCCAGGATCGGCTGGCGCGGCCGGCGGATGCCCGAGATCGAGCGACTGATCAGCGACACGCCGATGCCGCTTCGACGATTGGCATCGCGCGTCGCGCAATCGGCGCGGGTCACGGCCGTCGCCTGGACCCGGACGAGGAGCTCGCCATCCGCCGGCGTCGGCGCATCGACCTCGGCGAGTCGCAGGACCTCGGGCGGTCCGTACCGGTCGTAGACCACGGCCCTCATCGAGAGCACTCCAAGCTGGGGAGACGACGCTAGGTCGCCATCTTGCGCCCGGGTACCGATCCGCGCGCAAAGAAACGGCCACCGGTCCCGGGAGCTCGATGCCCCGGCCGCGGTGGCCGTCTGGATTGCCGAGGGCGGACTACGCCGCGATGGCAGCCGGGGCCAGCGCGCTGGCCACCGACCCCTCTGTCGTGGGCGACGTCCGCACGCCCTTCACGAGCAGGTAGGCGACCATCCAGATCTCGGCGACGGCGGGCACTACGACCAGCGTCGGGTGGACCTGGGCGGCGAGATCAGGTGCCAGGAACGCCGCGAGCAGGTCGGCCACGTAGCAGACCGTGGCCGCCACGAGCACCACGCCGAGGGCCTTCGGGAAGAGCCCCGAGCGGTAGGCGAGATAGCCGAGGGGTGCCAGCCACAGGCCGAAGAAGACCTGGGCGATCAGCGTGCCGTAGTGCTGCATGTCGAGGAGCAGGAGGACGAGGGCGTTCGAGCCGGCCACGCCCAGCGCCGTCGAGTAGACACTGTTCGTGGCGACCTGGAGACCTTCGAACTCGAATACGGCATTGAGGCAGATGATTCCGGTCGCGAGCACCACCAGGACCACCATCCAGCGCCCGACGTTGCGGTTCACGAAGCCCAGGAGCAGGTAGAGGGCCATCGCCGCGAGCACGAAGAACACGCCATCGAGCAGATGCGCGACGACGCCGCTCCGGACGAGCCCCGCATTCGCGACCACGTTCCCGGCGGTGGCCGCCGCATTGCCGGACACGTACACCTTCGGATCGACGAAGCCTTCGGCAAAGCCCCCGAAGACTCCGACCAGCAAGTAGAAGGCGCCGGCAATTCGTGCGAGCCGCTTGGTTGGGGCCATCTGGTTCTCCTTGATCCGTGTCGCCTACGTACGTTGTAAGCCTGACTCGACGGACTGTAGACTTACGGCGTAAGGTTGTCAACCGGGGAACTTACCCTGTACGTTTCCGAGGTGGAGGCATCGATGGCAGCCCAGGTCGATCAGGGGGCACGGCCTCGAGTCCCCTTGACGCGGGAGCGCGTGCTCGCCGCGGCGCTCGCGCTCGCCGATCGGGCCGGCATCGAATCCCTGACGATGCGCAGGCTCGGCCAGGCGCTCGGCGTCGAGGCGATGTCGCTCTACAACCACGTCGCCAACAAGGACGACGTCCTGCAGGGCATCGTCGACCAGGTGATGAGCGAGATCGACCTGTCAGCCCTCGATGGCAGCTGGAAGCCGGCGATGCGCGTCCGGGCAATCTCGGCGCGCGATACGTTCGCCCGTCATCCCTGGGCGTCGAGCCTTGTCGCCTCGCGGATCACGCCCGGCCCGGCCACGCTCCGCCATCACGACGCGATCATTGGCTGCCTCCGCCGAGGCGGCTTCCCGATCGCCCGCGCTGCCCACGCGTTCTCGCTCCTCGACAGCTACGTCTACGGGTTCGCCATCCAGGAGGCGAACCTGCCGTTGCGCAGCACGGACGAGGTCGCCGAGGTGGCCGGCGACATCCTCGGCCAGCTGCCCGCGGGCGAGTATCCGTACTTCATCGAGATGATCGTCGAGCATGCCCTCAAGCCCGGCTACGACTACCGCGACGAATTCGAGATCGGGCTCGACCTCATCCTCGACGGCCTGGAGCGCCTGCGCTCCGAACCTGAGCCGCGCGTCGGTCCCGGGGCCGTCTAGCCCAGGAAGTCGTCGATGACGGCGAACGTCGCCGCCGGCTCCTCCATGTGGGGCAGGTGGCCAGCCTTCTCGATGCGCTCGAAGCGCGCGTTCGGGAACGCCGCGGCGTAGGCGGCGCCGTAGGCCGGGGTGACGATCCGGTCGGCCTCGCCCCATACGACGAGCACCGGGATCCGGACCTGGCCGAAGCGAGCTCGAAGCCCGGGGTCGGACATGTCACGGGCGAGGACCGCCATCGTGGCCATGTTCGCCCGCTGGACGGCCGCTTGCTCGGGCGGGATCGTGGCCGGGTCCCGGTAGCCGCGCTCGGGGTCGTACCAGGCATGCTCGGCGACGCCCCGTGCGTCGAGGCTGAAGAAGTCGGTGATCGGCTGACCTTCGACCTGGATCCCGGTGGCATCCATGAGGATCAGGCCGCTCACCCGGTCGCCGTCGTCGCGAACCGCCATCTCGGCCGCGATCCAGCCACCGAGCGACGAGCCGATGACCAGGACATCGCGCAGGTCCTCCGCCTCGAGCAGCTCGAGGTACACGGCGGCCAGATCGCCGATCGTTGCCAGGGACGTCGGACGTGGCGCGCCGTTCCAGCCCGGATGGGTCGGGGCGATCACCCGCATCGTGGGGGCGAGGTGCTCGACGATCGTCCCGACCGTGAACGGGCCTCCCCCGCCGTGGAGGATGAGCACCGGACGGCCGGTGCCGGCCTCGGTGAGGGTGATCGGAAGGTCGTCGCGAAGCTCAAGCGTGCGGGTCGTCATCTCCAGGTCCTCATCGCGGGCAGCGTCTAAGCTAGTTGATATACACAACCTTACTCAGGCGCGTACACTCCTGTCAATGGCTGACGTGCAAGCGCTTGGACGACGGATCAAGCAGGTCCAGTACCGCCACCACCGGGCCCTAGATGCACGACTCGGGGCGGTCGGCACGACGCTCGCCCAGTGGGACGCCCTCCGCGCGATCGGCCGGCTGCCGGGCGCCTCGGCCCACACCCTCGCGGTCGAGACGTTCCAGAGCGACCAGGCATTCGGCACCCTGGCCAACCGGCTCGTGGCCCAGGGCCTGGTCGACCGCCGGCCGGGTCGGGGCCGCCGGATCGAGCATCGCCTCACGCCGGCGGGCGAGGCCATGCTCAACGCTGGGCACCCGGTCGCGAGCTCGGTCCTGGGCACCTCGTTCGCCGGCCTCTCGGAGGACGAGCGGACGACCCTGCTCGAGCTCCTGGGCCGGATCGCCGGCGAGGATTTGGGCTAGAGCCCGAGCCGTCCTAGGCGATCGGCGTCAGGCGGATCATCGGGATGATCCGGCCGCCGGTCTTGCCGACGTAGTCGGCAAACCCTGGGTAGGCCTCGACGTGGCGGTCCCAGAGCGCGTCACGGTCGGCGCCCTCGGCTACGCTCGCCGTCGCCTGGACCGCCCGGCCCTCGGTCTCGACAGTGACCGTCGGGTGGGCGACCAGGTTGGCGAACCAGGCCGGGTTGGTGGGCATGCCCTGCTTCGATCCGGCGACCACGTAGGCGTCGCCGTCGCGGCTGAAGGTCAGGACGGCCGTCCGCGGCTGCCCGGTCTTGGCGCCGGTCGTCGTCAGGACGAGCAGCTTCCGGCCGGCCATCGGGCCGCTGGAAATCGTGCCCCCGTGCTCACGGATGTCGGCGATCAGCCCGTTGGTGAATGCTTCCGGATCCCAGTCGGCCATGTGCACTGCCCTCTCGTTTGATGCGATTGCGTCCGCAACCATCTCACAAATCGGCAAGTCGTGGCGTGGCGGCCGTCCCGGCACTCAGCTGGGCGCTCAGCCGAAGGAACAGCTCACGCTGACCTTGTTGAGGGCACGCTCGAGGACCTCGAGCTCGTCGTCGTCGAGCCGCTCGATGAACAGCTTCGAGACGCCCTTGAGGTGCACCGGAATCGCGGCCGCCAGACGCGCGAGGCCGACCTCCGTGATGGCGATCACGACGCCGCGGCCATCCGACACCGCTTCCAGGCGGCGCACCAACCCTTCTTCGACGAGC
>DATGGC010000372.1:0-2162 GCA_035308745.1 Candidatus Limnocylindrales bacterium
CCCCGATCGCCAGCAGGATCGCGGCCGGCCAGGCAATCGGCGACAGGAGGATGAACAGGAGCGCGGCGACCCCGTTGATCAGGACCGCCAGGACGTTCTTGAGCCCGTTGAGGCGCTGGAGATCGTCCGGCAGGAAGACACCCAGCAAGGCCATCATGATCACGCCCTGGCCCGCCCCGAAATAGCCGCCGTAGATCCCGGTCAGGTACAGCGTGATCACCAGCGGGACCGTGTGCTCGGCGCCGGCCACCCGCCGATCGCCCATCGCCCGTGACAGGCGGGGCTGGATCGCGATCAGGACCACCGAGCCCAGGATCAGGATCGGCACGATCCGCTGGAACGTGGTCGCCGGCAGGACGAGCAGGAGCAATCCGCCGGTCAGGCCGCCGACCGCCGCCGCGAGGCCCAGCCGGATCACCCGCCCGCGTTGCCCGCCCAGCTCGCGCCGATAGCCGATCGCGCCGCTCAACGAGCCGGGCACGAGCCCGACGGTGTTCGAGACATTGGCCAGGACGGGCGCGTAGCCGAAGGCGAGCAAGGTCGGGAAGGTGATCAGCGAACCCGATCCGACGATCGTATTGATCGTCCCGGCGGCCAGGCCGGCGGCCAGGATCGCCAGGGCTTCGATCGGGCTCACGGGGGTGTTCGGCTGGCGGCGCTCACCGGCGCAGTTTGAGGCCTCGATGCCGCAAGATGCAGGCGTGCCACCCGCCAGCGCCGACTACGCCCTGCTCGATGTCGGCGACGCCCGCCGTCTCGAGCGCTTTGGGTCGGTGGTCGTGGACCGGCCGGCACCTGGCGCGGAGGGCCACGTGGCCCAGGACCCCGGCGCCTGGGCGACCGCCGACGCACGCTTCGACCGGGCCGACAAGGGCGCCGTCGCCCACGAAGGCTGGACGACCCGGGACGGCCAGCCGATCGAACCGTGGCAGGTTCGCGACGGCAGCGGCCAGTTCGAGCTCCGGCTGGCACCCAGCGGCCAGGTGGGCCTCTTCCCGGAGCAGCGCGAGGTGCGCACCTGGATCGGCCGCCAGGCGCGCCGGCTGCGCGCCGGAACAGAGGAGTCCGGCGCGTTCGCGGGCGCGCGCGCGGCGTTGAACCTGTTCGGCTACACCGGGGCGGTGACGATCGAAGCGGCGCTCGCCGGCCTGGCCGTCACCCACGTCGACGCCTCACGCCCGGCCGTCGCCTGGGCCCGTCGCAATGCCGAGCTGAACGACCTGGGCGCCGCGCCAATCCGCTGGATCAGCGACGACGCGATCGGCTATGCCGAGCGCGAGCTGCGGCGCGGCCGGCGCTACGCCGGGCTGGTCCTCGACCCACCCTCGTACGGGCACGGCTCGTCGGGCAAGGCCTGGCGCCTGGCCGCGGACCTGCCCAGCCTGCTCGAGACCTGCGCCGGGCTGCTCGACGACGGGCCCGCCTTCATCGTCGTCACGGCCCACACCCCGGGCTTCGGTCCCGACCGACTCGGCCAGCTGCTGCTCGACGCCCTCGAGCCGATCGCCGGGGGCGATGCCGCCGGCGCCATCCAGGTCGAGGACCAGTCGATCCTGTCCGAGGGCGGCACCCGGCTTCACCTGGGCGCGATGGCCCGCTGGTCGCGATGAGCGGCGAGGAGATCACCAGCTCGGCCAATCCCCGGGTCAAGGCGGCCGTCGCGCTGCGGGATCGGAAGGAACGCGACGCGACCGGCCTGACCCTGGTCGATGGCGCCCGCGAGATCGGCCGGGCAATCGCGGCAGGAATTGACGTCGTCGAGCTTTTCGTGGCTCCGGCCGTCCTGGGCACCGCCGATGCCCAGGCAGCCCTGGCCGCCGCGCGCGCCGGCGGTCGGCGGGTGACCTCGGTCAGCCCCGCGGTCCTCGCCCGGCTGGCGTTCGGCGACCGCTCCGACGGGCTGGTGGCCGTCATCCGTACGCCACCGACCCATCTCGAGCGGCTCGCGCTCCCCTCCCCGGCCCTGGTCGTCGTCGCCGAGTCCGTCGAGAAGCCGGGCAACCTCGGGGCGATCCTGCGTTCGGCCGACGGAGCGGGTGCCGACGCCCTGATCGCGGCCGATCCGCGGACCGATCTGTTCAACCCGAACGCGATCCGGGCCAGCCTGGGCACGATCTTTGCGCTGCCGATCGCGAGCGCCACGACTCCAGCCACGATCGAGT
>DATGGC010000373.1:0-16858 GCA_035308745.1 Candidatus Limnocylindrales bacterium
GCCAGGTTGATCGAGCCGAAGACCACGCCGCGCACGTCGCCCAGCTCGCGGGTGATCGCGATCGTCTCCTCGTACAGCGCCCGGGCCTGGGCGTGGTCGCCCAGCTGGACGGCGGTGTTGGCCAGGTTGTTGGCCGCGTAGGCCACGCTCTGGCGATCGCCCAGCTGGCGATGCAGGGCGAGGCTCTCGGCATGGAACGCCGAGGCCGCCTGGAAGTCGCCCTGCATGAACGCCAGGTTGGCGGCCCCGGTCAGGCCGTCGGCGCGCAGCGCCGAGACGTCGTTGCCGAGGGCGTCCAGCATCCGCTCCAGCCAGCCCCGACCCTCGGCCAGGTTGCCCCGGATCTCCCAGTAGCGCCACAGTCCCGAGGCGATCCGCAGTCCGGCCCGCGACTCGCCCGGCTGGTCGAGGCACCATTCCAGGGCGGCCCGGATGTCCTCGTGCTCGCGATCCAGGCGGCGCAGCCATTCGATCGGCTCCGGCCCGTGGAAGAAGGTCGGCGACGCCTCGTCGACGAGCTCGAGGTACCAGTCGCGGTGGCGGCGCAGAGTGGCGTCGCCTTCGCCGGCCTCGACCAGGCGGCTGCGGGCGTAGTCGCGGACCGTTTCGAGCAGTCGGAAGCGCGCTTCGGTCGAGCGCGGGTCGGTCAGCACCAGGGACTTCTCGACCAGGCGCCCGAGGAGGTCGAGGGTGTCGAGGGCGTCGACCGGATCGCCCGAGCAGACGGCCTCGGCGGCTTCGAGCGGAGCCCCGGCGGCAAAGACCGACAGCCGGCGGAGGACCGCCCGTTCCGGCTCGGTCAGCAGGTCGTAGCTCCAGTCGATCGTCGCCCGGAGCGTCTGGTGGCGAGCGACCGAGGTCCGGCTGCCCCCGGTCAACAGCCGGAAGCGGTCATCGAGGCGGGCCGCGATCTGCTCGACCGGCAGCGTTCGAACGCGGGCCGCCGCTAGCTCGATCGCCAGCGGGATGCCGTCCAGCCGGCGGCACAGCTGGGCGATCGCCGGGGCGTTGGCGTCGGTCAGGTAGAAGGCCGGCTGGACGGCGCGGGCGCGCTCGACGAAGAGGCGGCAGGCATCGACGCTGCCGAGGGTCGCTGCGCCGGTCACGGCTCCGGGCTCCGGCGTGGCCAGCGAGGCGACCGGCAGGATGGCCTCGCCGGCCACGCCCAGTGCCTCCCGGCTGGTGACCAGGATGCGCACCCCGGAGCACGACTGGAGCACGGCCTCGGCGAGCTCGGCGCCGGCCGTCAGGACCGGGTCGCAGTCGTCGAGGACGAGCAGGAGCTGCTTGTCCGCGAGGTGGTCGAGGAGCATCGGCAGCAAC
Organism: Candidatus Limnocylindrales bacterium; assembly: GCA_035308745.1. GTDB lineage: Bacteria > Chloroflexota > Limnocylindria > Limnocylindrales > CSP1-4 > Palsa-1033. The sequence continues at coordinate 1,324 of DATGGC010000373.1, forward strand.
GCCCGCCCGGCCGGTTCGGTCAGCCCCAGCGTGCTCACGACCGAGGGCAGGAACAGGCCGGGCGCCGTCAGCGCGCCGCATTCGACGACCCACGTCCCGTCGTCGTAGCGCTCCAGGAGCTGTCGCGCCAGGCGCAGGCCGATCCGGGTCTTGCCGACTCCGCCGGGTCCGGTCAGGGTCAGGAGCGCCGAGCGATCGAGCATCGAGATCGCCTGGGCAAGCTCGCGCTCCCGGCCGATGAAGCTGGTGACCTCGATCTTGAGGTTGTTGTGCCGCTCTTCGGTGGTCCGCGGCGGCGGGAAGTCGCGCGGGAGGCCCGGCCCGATGACCTGGTACAGCCGCTGCGGCGGCCCTTCGAGCGAGCGCAGGTGGTGCGCACCGAGGTCGAGCAGGCCGAGCGGCGGTCGGAGCTCACCGGCGATCAGGTCCCGGGTGGCCTGCGAGACGAGGATCTGGCCGCCGTGGCCGGCCGCGCAGATCCGGGCGGCCCGATGGACGTCCAGGCCGATGTAGCCCTCGGTGGCCCGGACCGGCTCGCCGGTGTGGATGCCCATCCGGTCGCGGACGGCCATCTCATCGGGCCACGGCCAGGCCGCGACTGCGAGCTGACCGTCGATGGCGGCCTGGACGGCTGCCCTGGCGCCCTGGAAGACGAAGTACAGCCCGTCGCCGGCGGAGCCCCGCTCGAGGGCGCCATGGGCCGCGAACGCCTCGCGAATCAGCCGATGGTGATCGGCCAGCATCGCGGGGTAGCGGTCGCCGAGGACCTGGAGCAGGCGCGTCGAGCCCTCGATGTCGGTGAACACGAGGGTGACAGTCCCCGACGGATGCTCGGGTCCGGGGGTCTCGGAAGGTGACACGTGGCTCCTGTCGCAACCGGGTGAACCCGCAGCCTACCCCTCAGCGCATCCCGGTGATCGAATCGCTGACCGCCCGTGGATCGCGAGCCGGCCAGCGGCCGGCGTCGACCTGGGCCAGGAAGCTCCCGAGGTGGTGGTTGAAGCCATCGGGATCCTCGACATTGATGGCGTGGCCGCAGTTCACCATGACCGCCAGGGCGGCGGTCGGGATGGTCTGCTTCAGGAACAGCGCCGGCTGGAGGCAGGGCCAGTCCTCGTCGCCGGTCAGGACCAGGGTTGGCAGGCTGAGCGCCCGCATCTGGTCCGCGAGGTCGTACAGCGACGGCCGCTCGCGCTGGACGCCCAGCTGGGTATTGCGCGAGCCCACGGCCGAGTGCTCGGCCAGCCGGGCCTGGAATTCCTCGAAGCTGCGCGGATCCTTGTTCTGGAGCTGGACCCGGGTGGGGCCCACCGCGTAGCGGGCGGCGAACACGGCCATGCCCTCGTCGTCGATCGTCGCGGCGATTGCCGCGGCCTCGGCCCGGAATCGCTCGCGCTGGCTGGGTTCGGCGCCGTAGCCACAGCCCGCCAGGGTCAGCGAACGAGCGCGGTCCGGATGGCGAAATCCGAAGTGGAGGGTGGCGAAGCTGCCCATCGACAGGCCGACGACGTGGGCACGATCGATCTCCAGGTCGTCGAGGACCGCGGCAATGTCGTCCGCGGCGCGATCCTGGGCGTAGGCGGCGACATCCTCGGGGACGTCCGAAGGTGGATAGCCGCGGGCATTGAAGGTGATCGCCCGGTAGCGCTGGCCGAAGTGGCGGACCTGCGGCTCCCAGCTTCGGTAGTCGCCCGCGTACTCGTGGACGAAGATCAGGGGCGTCCCGGATCCGGTCGACTCGTAGTAGAGGCGGACCCCGTCATGGGTCGTGGCGTGCGGCATCGTTCAAGTCTGACCGGCGCAGGTCGTCCGTGTCTGCGGCGACAAACCGTGAAGGGCGACCGGCGATCGGATGTCGGGTATCGTGGGGCTCGAGTCGAGCGGGGCGTAGCGAAGCTTGGCATCGCGCGTGCTTTGGGAGCACGAGATCGTGGGTTCGAATCCCGCCGCCCCGACCACTCCGCCCGCCGGCCCGGGCAAGGGCCGCCGCCCGGCACGGAACCGCGCCACGCACAAAGAAACGGGACGCCAGGCTCGTGGCCCAGCGTCCCGTTCGTTCGTCCCGGGCCGCGATCCCGAAGGGGACCGGCTCAGGACACGTTCAGCGCGTGATTACGAGTCCGAGATGTTCGAGTCGATCGCGCCGTTGACGGAGCGCCGGAAATGGCCGGTGCTGTCGCGCTGGAAGACCGACCGGGCACCCGGGGTCCGCACCGACGCGGAGTTGTAGGTCTTCATCGTGGCCGAGGAGTCGCCGTAGCCTTGCGAGCCACCGCTCATGAAGATCGCGCGAGCGGTGTGCGACCCGGTGAACAGGGCCTGGAGGATGTAGCTGACATCACCGTACGGCTCGGCGAAGACGTCCTTCGCACCGGCCTTGAGGAAGCCCGCCGCGAAGTTATCGATGCGCTGCTCGCCCACGGCGATGGTCGGGACCGGGTTGCCCGGCTCGGAGTTGCCGGCCGAGTAGCACTCGCCGCGCAGGATCACGACGGCACCGGGGGCGAGGTGGATGGACGCCTTGATGAACGTCGCCCCGTAGTACTTCACGTTGCTATTGCCATGGCCGGCGCTGGCATTCAGCCCCATGCCGTCCTTGGTGTTCTCCTGGAACGGCTTGTAGGGGCTCGGCCAGCCGTTGCCGTGACCCATGTCGATCAGGATGTTGGCGTGCTGCGCCGCGGCCACGACCTTGCTCCAGGTCGCATTCGGGCTGTAGATCTCGATCACCGTTGCGCCGAAGCCGCGCGCCTGGGCGGCCAGCCTCTTTGCATCGGCGATGTTGCTGGCGACGCCCGAGTTGCCGTTGGGCCCGACGACGATCACGACCTTGATCGGCGTTGCGGCGGCCACCGTGGGGACCGCGGCGAAGGTGCCCAGGCTAAGCACGGCGCTGGCCAGGAAGAGCGCCCGTGCGCTCGTGCCCAATTTGGACGCCCGATGGACGCCGTTGGCGAACAAACCCAATGTCCTGCCTCCTCACTACCAGATCGCCGTCAGGAGTACGGCGAACGCTGTTACATGCCGCCCGCGCAGTGTTGGGAAGATGGGGGTGGCCAGGATCGTCACGTCGCGCGATGGTCCGGGCCCTGCCCTGGGCGGCGGGTCCGAATAATCCCCATGGGCGCATATCGCGCCACGCCAAAAGTGTGGACCCCAATCCGGATCCGTGCCTTGCACGTTGGTACCGGCGGCCACCCGACCATCCTGCCAGCGGGGGCACCAGACCACCCCGGACCGCACCGCCGCACGCACCACCCACCCAGCGTCCGGCCTCAGCCGCGGATCGCCAGGACGATCGCAGCGAGGCCGAACAGGCCGATCAGGACGCCAGACGCCAGGGTGATCGCGCGCAGCAGGCGGGGCGTGATCCGGCGCCGGAGCAGGGCCACCACGGTCGTCAGGAAGAGCCACCACGAGCTCGACCCGGCCAGCACGCCGAAGGTCATCAGGCCCGCCTCGAGGGCCGTTCGGTTGCTGATCCCCAGGCCCGCGAAGAGCGCCCCGAACGACAGGATGGTGAGCGGGTTGGTCAGGGTCAGGCCAAGGACCGAAAGGTACGCGCCTGGCAATCCCCGGCGCGGCCCGGTCTCGGCTGCCGGCGCGGCGGGCTGCGCCCGCCATGTTCGCCAGGCGAGGCCGACCAGGAACAACCCGCCGACCAGGCCGAGGATGCGCTCGCCGCCGACGAGCAGGTTGGTGATCGCGGTCAGGCCGAAGGCGGCGATGCCCCCATAGATCGCGTCGGCGCTGGCCACGCCCAGGCCCGACACGAGGCCCACGACCCGGCCCTCGGCCAGTGTCCGGCGGATGACCAGCAGCGAGATCGGGCCCACGGCGGCCGCGATCGTCAAGCCCAGCGCGAAGCCCTGGCCAACGACGGCCAGGTCCACCGTACCCTCCACCCGATCACGATCAGGGCCGTGTCAAGGCGCCTGGACCAGGGCGACCAGTACGATCAGGCGGGTCGCCGGCTGGACGTGCCGGGGTAGGATCGCTCCGATGCGCAACCATCGACTGCTCGCGTTGGCGCTCGGCGCTGCGCTCATCGCCGCCGCGTGCGGCTCGACGCCGGCCACGATCGTGCCCAGCCCGACGCCCGTCGCGCCGACGCCCACGCCCAATCCCCACCTGAGCGATCCCGCGTCCGTGGACATCGTCTACAACGCGCTGGTCAAGGGCGGCCTCCAGATCTCGGCCAACTCGGCCGACGCCGGGACCGGGGCGATGGTCAAACGGCTCCACCTGACCTATGCCGCCTGGCCGCTGGTGCTGACCCAGTACACGAGCGCCAAGACGCTGCTCTCGTCGTCCGGCTTCAACCCCAAGGCCAAGCCGGTCCTTGGCGATCCGCCCTTCGCCCTCGCCGGCCTGAACATCCTGGTCGAGTACGGCTCGAGCACCCAGAACGGCCCGCCGGCCGCGCCGAGTGCCCAGTTCGTGACGGCCTTCCAGCAGCTCGTCCAGCTCATCGACCCGCTCCTGGGTCCGCTCCAGCAGCGCTCGGTCACGCCCGTCGTGCTGCCCACCCCAACGCCGGGCCCGACTGCGTCGCCGGGTGCCTCGTCGTCGCCCAAGGTCACGCCCAAGCCGACCAAGAAGCCCAAGCCGACGCCGACCAAGCGTCCCTGACCCAGTCCGGGCCGCCCGGCTCGGAGCTCCCGCGCGGCCAGCCCCCCGGTTCGCTATCGTTGCCGAATGACCGAACCGCGCCGCAGCCGCCGCGCGCCCGACGGAACCAGGACGGGCGTTCCGGGTCGGGTAGATGCCGGCCCGGGCCAGCTCGAACCCGTCGATCCCGCCCTGTTTCCCGACCTTGCCACGCGGCGCGCGTACCAGGGCGGCGCCCAGCGAGCGCGCTGGCAGGCACTCCTCGACGAGGGCGGCGCGATCCTGGCCGACGGCGCGATGGGCACGATGCTCTTCCTCAACGGCCTCCAGTTCGGCGATCCGCCCGAGGTCTGGAACCTGACTCAGCCCGACGTCGTGCGCCGGATCCAGCGCGGCTACCTCGAGGCCGGCTCGCGGATCCTGCTGACCAACACGTTCGGCGGCAATCGCCTGCGACTGGGCCTGCATCGGCTCGAAGCGCGCGTCGCCGAGCTCAACCAGACCGCGGCGATCCTGCTCCGCTCCGAAGTCGAGGCGGCCGGCAACCGGGCCCTGGTGGCGGGCGACATCGGCCCGAGCGGCGCGATCATGGCCCCGATGGGCACCCTCGACTATGCCGAGGCGGTGGACGTCTTCGCCGAGCAGGCCAAGGCGCTGGTCGATGGCGGCGTGGACCTGATCTGGATCGAGACGATGTCTGACCTGACCGAGATCAAGGCCGCGATCGAGGGCGTCCGCCAGGTCGCGCCGGGGATCGCGATCATCGCCACGATGACCTTCGACACCCGCGGCCGGACGATGATGGGCGTGACCCCCGAGCAGGCCGTCGAGGCGCTGGCTGCGTGGGGCGCCGACGCGATCGGCGGCAACTGCGGCAACGGGCCCGACGAGATCCTGCCGGTGATCGCCAAGATGCGGGCCGTGGCGCCGGACGTGGTCCTGGTCTCGAAGTCGAACGCGGGGATGCCCGAGCTGGTGGACATGCGCGCCGTCTATCGCGCGTCGCCCGAGACGATGGCCGCTGCCGCCGTCGAGATGCAGGCCGCCGGTGCCCGGATCGTCGGGGCGTGCTGCGGCAGCACCCCCGATCACCTCCGGATGATGTGCCAGGCGCTGGTCGCAGCGTCGGCCGGCCCGCGATGACCGATGGCCGGATCCGGGCGCGCAGCGGGACGCGGAACGGCCGGGGCGCCGAGGACGTCTCGGCGCTCGACAAGCGAATCATCGAGCACCTCCAGGAGGACGGCCGGCGGCCGTTCACCCAGATCGCCCTCGAGCTGGGCGTCTCCGAGGCCGCGGTCCGGGCCCGCACCAACCGCCTCGTCGAGCGGGGCATCCTCCAGATCGTGGGCGTCACCGACCCGCTCAAGCTGGGCTTCCAGCAGATGGCGATGGTCGGCATCCGCTGCGAGCGCGACCGGCTGGTCCAGGTGGCCGAGGCGGTCGGCGCGTTTCCCGAGGTCGACTACGTGGTGATCACCGCCGGCACCTACGACATCCTGATCGAGGTCGTCTGCGAGGACAACTCCGCCCTGCTCGACTTCCTGGCCGAGAAGCTCCGGGCGATCGACGGCGTGCGCGACACCGAGACGTTCGTCTACCTGCGGATGGTCAAGCAGACCTACCAGTGGGGGACCCGCTGAGCTATGTCCATTGACGTCGTCGTCCTGGTCCTGGCCGGGCTCGTGGTGATCAACCTGATCCTCCTCATCGCCCTCGTCTCGCTCATCCGCGAAGACCGGGCACGGCAAGCGGTCGGGTCCGATGCTGCTCGCGCTGCCGGCGCCTCGCCCGACGGTGCCCGGGGCTCCTCGACAGGACATCCGTCCGGCTCGGTGTAGCATCCCGACCATGGGTCAGCGCGCGACCAATCCCCCGGATCGTTCGAAGCGCGGCTTCGCCACGCGGGCGATCAAGGCCGCCACGACGCCACCGGTGGTCGAGCAGCAGGCCAACGCCGTCCCGCTCTACCTGTCGGCCACGTTCTCCGCCTCGGACGCGGCGGAGCTGGGCGCGATCACCACCGGGACGATCCCCGGCTACAGCTACGCCCGGATCGAGAATCCCACGGGGACGGCCCTGGCCGGCGCGATCGCCGAGGTCGAAGGCGCCGAAGCGGCGCGGGTCTTTGCCAGCGGGATGGGCGCGATCCACGCCGCCCTGGCCTCGGTCCTGCGGGCCGGCGACCGGGTCCTGGCCACCTCGGCGATCTACGGCTCGACCCGCTCGCTGCTCCTCAACCAGTTCGGCGGACTGGGCGTGACCACTACTTTCGTCGATGCCACCGACCACGCGGCGGTCGACGCGGCGCTGGCCGCGGCACCGGCCCGGGTCCTGTACGTCGAGACCATCTCGAACCCGACGATCGTGATCGTCGATATCGCCGCCCTGGCCGCGATCGCTCATGCCCACGGCGCGCTGCTCATCGTCGACAACACGTTCGCCTCGCCGTACCTGTGCCGGCCGATCGAGCTGGGCGCGGACCTGGTCGTCGAATCGGCGACCAAGTTCATCGGCGGCCATTCGGACGTGCTGGCCGGCGTCGTGGCCGGTTCGGCCGAGCGGATCAAGGCCGTCCGGCAGGTCGAGATCGACACCGGCGGGACGCTGTCGCCGCTCTCCGCGTACCTCGTCCTGCGCGGCCTGACGACGCTCGCGGTCCGGATGGAGCGCCACGCGGCGACCGCCCGGGCGCTGGCCACCTGGCTGGAGGCCGAACCGGCGGTCGAGCGGGTCCTGTATCCGGGCCTGGCCAGCCATCCCCAGCACGACCTGGCCCAGCGCCAGTTTCCGATCGGGGGCGGGATGCTGGCCTTCGAGGTCGCCGGCGGCCGGGCCGCCGGTGGCGCGTTCATCGACGCCCTGACGATCCCCGAGCTGACCGCGTCGCTGGGCAGCATCCACACGATCGTGGCCCATCCGCCGACCACCACCCATCGCCAGCTGAACGACGCCGAGCTGGCCCAGGCGGGGATTGCGCCCGGCCTGCTGCGCTGCTCGGTCGGACTTGAGGACCTGGACGACCTGCGGACCGATTTCGCCGCGGCCCTGGAGGCTGCCGCCTCCGCGGCCCCTTCCGCTCCCGGGGCGGCTGCCGCCGCCAAACCGTCGCGCCTGACCGACGCCCAACCCGTCGGCGCGTAGGAGGTCCCGATCGCCACCCTGGCGGCCGGCCGGGCCGTCACGTCCCGCGATCAGCGCCTGTCACCGCCGGCCCGCCTGGGGCTGGGCCTCTGGCGGCTGTTCACCTCGGTCAACTTCGCCGTCCTCCAGATCATGATCCTGGTCGTCGTCGGGCTGATCGGGATGACCGTCAGCCAGCTGCCCGACTTCGCGTTCCGGACGCCGGCCGACTACATCGCCCAGATGGAGATCATCCACGCCAAGTACGACCCCGCGATCGGGGCGGGGATGGTCGCGATCCTGGAGCGGCTCCAGATCTTCAACATCTTCTCGGCGTGGTGGTTCAGCCTGCTGCTGGTCCTGCTGGTCACCTCGATCATCGTCTGCACCCTGAACCGGACCCCCAAGCTGTGGCGGACCTCGGCCGAGATCCGGATCGTCCAGCCCGACCCGTTCTACAACCCGATCCTGCCCGACCGGGCGGTGGTGACCGGGGTGGACACCGCGGCCGTCCGGGCGGCCCTGCGCCGGTCCCACTTCCACATCCGCGAGGTGGAGGTGGACGGGGTCCAGTACCTGTACGGCGACCGGCACCGCTGGACGAAGCTGGCGACGCTGATCAGCCACCTGGGCCTGATCCTGTTCCTGGTCGCCGCGGCGGTCACCAGCCGGTTCGGCTTCGAGAGCGGGATCGAGCTGACGACCGGCGAGAGCTCGCCGGTCCAGGCGATCGGCACGCCGGGCCTCCTCGTCGTCAAGAGCTACGGCTTCTCCGATCCCACGGCGGCCGACGGCACGGTCCTCGACTACACCACCGACCTGGCCGTCTACCAGGACGGCAACCTGCTGGCGCGCAAGGTGATCCGGGTCAACGACCCGCTGACGGTGGACGGCTTCTCGTTCCATCAGAACGGCTTCCGGCCGGCGCCCAACATCGTGATCCGCGATTCGAAGGGCCAGCCACTGTGGACCGGGCCGGTCTCCCTCGACGACAGCGTGGCCGGCTCGCCGCACGGCGTGATGAGCGTGCCCGGCGAGGACAACGTGGGCCTCGAGATGCTCCTGACCAAGGCATCCGACGGCACCGACGGGGTCCTCTTCCTGCCCTACAAGGCGACCGGGCTGAACCCCGACGGGACGCCGATCACCCAGTCGCTGACGCCCTTCTTCGTGCCGATTGGTGGGGTGGCCGGCTCGCCCGACACCGACTTCTACGTCCAGCTCCTGGGGGTCGAGAACGCGACGATCCTGGTGGCCACCAAGGATCCCGGCCAGGACATCGTGTGGTTCGCGTTCGGGAGCCTGATCCTGGGGCTGTTGATCACGTTCTACCTGCCCCGCCGACGCGTCTGGGCCCGCCTGGATGCGAGCGGCGAGCTGCGGATCGTGGGTCGCTCGGATCGCTATGTCGACTTCCGGCGCGAGTTCAGCAAGCTGCTCGACGACGTCGTGTCGGCGCGCTCGCCGGCGGTCCAACCGCCGGGCTTGGTAGGCTGAGCCAGGCCTCGTCTCGACCCCAGACACCGACAAGGAGCCCCGAAATTGGCCGATAAGGACAAAGGCAAGGATTCGGCCGCCTCGGTCGAGGCGACGATCGATGCCGCTGCCGCGAACGGCATCCGGTTCATCCAGCTCCAGTTCACCGACATCATGGGCATCGTCAAGGGCGTGACGATCCCGATGCACCAGCTCAAGGGCTCGGTCAAGCACGGGACCTGGTTCGACGGGTCGTCGATCGAGGGCTTCACCCGGATCGCCGAGTCGGACCAGTACCTGATGCCTGACATGTCGACGTTTGCCGAGATCCCGTGGCAGCCGGGCAGCGGCCCGCGGGGCACGGCCCGGATCATCTGCGACGTGTACACCCCCAGTGGCCAGCCGTTCGTCGGCGATCCACGCTACGTGTTGCGCCGGCAGGTCGAGCGGGCGGCCCGGATGGGCTACATCGTCAATACGGGGCCCGAGCTCGAGTTCTTCCTGTTCCGGCGCGGCGAGGACGGCGAGATCGAGCCGCTGCCGCACGACCAGGCGGGCTACTTCGACTTCTCGAGCGACCTGGCCCAGGAGATCCGCCAGGACATGGTCGACGCCCTCGAGGCGTTCGGGATCCGGGTCGAGGCCGCCCATCACGAGGTGGCCGTCGGCCAGCACGAGATCGACTTCGAGTACAGCGATGCGCTCCGGACGGCCGACAACGCGGTGACCTTCAAGTTCGCGCTGAAGGCGATCGCCCAGCAGCACGGCCTGTATGCCACGTTCATGCCCAAGCCGATTCACGGCATCAACGGCTCGGGGATGCACACCCATCAGAGCCTGTTTTCCATTGCGGACCAGCGCAACGCGTTTGCCGACGCGTCGAATCCGTATGGGCTGTCCGACGTGGCGCGCTCGTACATGGCCGGAGTGCTGGAGCACGCCCGGGGCATGATCGCCGTGCTGGCGCCGCTGGTGAACTCGTACAAGCGGCTGGTGCCTGGGTACGAGGCGCCGACGTACCTGACGTGGGGCCGGACGAATCGATCGGCGCTCATCCGGGTGCCGATGGTCTCGCCGGGCAAGTCGATCGAAGGGACGCGGGCCGAAGTGCGCTGCCCGGATCCGTCGTCCAACACGTACCTGGCGTTCACCGCGATGATCGCGGCGGGTCTCGACGGCGTGGAGCGCGGGCTGAAGCTGGCCGAGCCGGTCGAGGAATCCTTGTTCGAGATGGACGCCGCCCGGATTGCCGAGCTCGGGATCCGCGAGCTGCCCGGGACGCTGGGCGAGGCCCTCGACGAGCTGGAGAAGGACGAGGTCATCCGCGCGGCGCTGGGCGAGCACGTGCTGACGCACTTCGTCGACGCGAAGCGGGCCGAGTGGGACGAGTACCGGACCAAGGTCTCGGACTGGGAAGTGGAGCGGTACCTGGAGCAGTTCTAGGGGGTCTGTGCAGGGGCCCGGTTTCATGCGGGTGCCTCGGCTGAGAGGCTGACCCGCGGCCCGAGGCGCCATTTCCCGTTCCTACGCCGCCCGAGGCCCGGGCTACATGCCGACGTCCCCGACCCCGGAGCCCTCGGTTACCACAACTAAGCTTAGGCAGCAGGTTCCCCGGCCCTGAAGCATCGAACCTGGGCTCGGGGCCCCATTTCGGGCCCGCTTACCTCTCAAACCACCGCCACTACTGGTATTCCGGGCCTTACCTAGCCTCGGCGCGCCATCCAGGGCTGATAACCGTCAGCAAAGGCCGCTCGGTAAGAGTAGTGGCGGTATGGGACGGTTCAATCATCAACGACGAGTAGGCGCCGAGGCACGGATCGGCCGGATTCGGGCTGGGCAGATCGCAAAACGCCTTGGGACAGCCCTTCGCGACGCTCGAACGAGCGCGGGAATGACCCAGGCCCAGGTCGCCGACCGAGGCGCGCTCTCCCAGACGCTCATCAGCGACCTCGAAATCGGGCATGGGCACGGAGCGTCGATCGAGACGTGGGCGATGGTGGCCGCGGCGGTCGGGGAACAGCTGGTTGGGTATCTCGAGCACGCGCCGGGTGCGAGCCTGCCGCGGGACATCGAGCACGCGCGGCGGCAAAGCGCGCTGATCTCGTTTGCTGCCCCGGGCGGGTGGCGGTCGCTGCCCGAGCTACGGCTGGACCAGGAAACCCGATGGTCGCGGTCGATCGACGTCGCGCTGGTGCGTCACGCGACGGGCGAGGCGGTGGTCGCGGAGATCTGGAACTGGTTCGAGGATGTCGGCGCAGCCCTGCGCGGGCTCGACGGCAAGGTGGCGCCGCTACGCGAGCAGCTCGATCCGAGAGTCGAGTGGACGGTTCGTGGCCTGTTCATCGTGCGGGACACCCGCCGAAACCGGGCGCTCATCGCGGAGCTGGGGCCGATGTTCGCGGCGCGGTTTCCAGGCAACGCGCGAGCCTGGCTTCGGGCGCTCACGGATCCGGGGCAGCCACTCCCCGAAGGCGGCGGGCTGCTGTGGAGCGATCGGACCGGCACGAGGCTGATGGCGAGCCGCCTCCGGGCTTGACCCGGCCGTGGCCGGGCCAGGGGCCAGGGGCCACGGGCCAGGGCGGGCTGCGCGGCGCCGCGCAGCGCGGGAATGGCCCATCCGGGTGGTCCAAATACGCGAGAATGGGCCGCCATGACAGACGACGAGCCGACCAGGGACGCCGAGCTCGCCGAGGTCTCGGCCATCCCCGGGCCCGCCGAGCGCCCAGCCGAGCCGGCACGCACCGCAGCCGCGGGCGATCCCCAGCCGAGGATCCGGCCGATGCAGTCGCTCTGGCTGCTGGCGATCGCCCATGCGGTCAACCACGCCCAGGCGTTCCTGTTGCCGCTGATCTTCCTCAAGATCATCGACGAGTTCCACGTGAGCGTCGAAACGATCGCATTCCTGGCCTCGTTCGGGGCCGCCTCGTCTGGGCTCGTCCAGCTCAGCTACGCGCAGCTCACCAGGGTCATGTCGCGGCGGCGCCTGCTCGGGCTCGGCGGAATCCTGTTCGGCGGCGGCTTCGCGGCCCAGGCGTTCGCGTTCAGCTTCCCGACGTTCGCGATTCCCAACGTCCTGTCGCGGATCGGCGGCTCGCCCCAGCATCCCGTGGGCAACGGCCTGCTCGCCGAGCAGTTTGTGCCCGAGCGACGCGGCTTCGCGATCAGCGCCCACATCGCGGGTGGCAACGTGGGGACCGTGATCGTGGCGATCAGCGGCGCGCCGATCATCGCCTTATGGGGCTGGCGCGGGGCGTCGATCGTGTTCGGGATCCCGGCGATCGTGATCGCCATCGCGATCCTCATCCTGATCCGCGAGACGGGCACCGACCGGGCAGCCGCGCGGGCCGGCGGCACCGTCCGGCAGGCGTTCGGCCAGATCATCCGCGACCGCGACCTGCGCTGGCTGTACCTGACCTCGATCCTGGGCGGCGGCGGTCGCGGTCTGGGCGTCGTCAACCTGTTCGCGCTGCTCTACCTGACGACCGTGCTCCACCTGAGCGATTCGCTGACCGGCCTGATGTACGGCGTCCTGATCGTGTTCGCCGTGCCGATGCCCCTCATCTCGGGCTGGTTATCGGACCGGATCGGACGCAAGCCGGTGATCATCGGCGTGTACATCGGCGGGGCGGTCGGCTTCCTCGTGTTCCTGGCGTCGGGCTCGAACCTGCTCGGCCTGTGGGTCGGGATTGCGCTCATGGGCCTGTTCAGCTTCGCCGAGAGCCCCCAGCTCCAGGCGCTCCTCGCCGACATCGCCGCGCCGTCCCTGCGCGACGCGACGTATGCGGTCTACTTCACGCTGGCGTTCGGGGTCGGGTCGCTGTGGACGGCGGTCTACGGGGTGATCATCCAGGCGGCCGGCAATACGACCGGGGTCCAGATCGTGTTCCTGCTGATGGCCGCGACGTTCTTCCTGGCGGCGATCGCGACGGTTCCGATCCGGGCCGACGAGCGGGCCAAGGCCAACGCCGCGCACGAGGCGTCGCTCTAAACTCGCTCGAAGGCCCGGTTCTGTGCGCCCGGAGTCGGTGGGGTATCATCCGCGAGCCCTGTTCTACGGGCGCACTCGGTCGGGGCGTGGCGCAGCTTGGTAGCGCGCATCGTTCGGGACGATGAGGTCGGAGGTTCAAATCCTCTCGCCCCGACCATAACCAAGTGAAATCTTGGCGTGTTCGGCTCCGATCACGGCGTTTCGATCCACGACAAGCGGCGTCGTAACGACACCATTCGGAGATCGTGGCGAGTGGAGGCGTTCGTCTCTAAGTCCGGCTCTCGTCACCCCCCGGCGGGCAGGGTCAACTCGACGACCGGGATGACCCGTTCCACCTTGGTTTCGTGATCCCCGAAGAACGGGTACCTCTGCTTGATCTCGGTCCATATCCGATCGCGCTCAGTGCCGGTGATGGGCCGAGCCTCCGTTGCGTACCGTTCGCTGCCCATCTCGACCGTGACCGATGGATTAGCGAGGAGATTGCGATACCACTTGGGGTCGCCGGACGCTCCGGCATTGGAGGCGATCACGAAGAGCCGCGCCCCGATGCGGACGAACATCATCGGGGTAGTCCTTGGCTGGCCGGTCCGGGCACCGACCGTCGTCAGTAGCAGGAGCCGTTCACGATGCATTCCCGGGATCTCACCGCCGGCGCGGAACAGCTCCACGACCCGCTGGTTGACCTTCGTGATGTCGGTTGAGTCCATGGGCTGATTCTGCCTCCGGGCTTAGCCAGTCGATTGCGTGGCCTCGCCGCCCGAGTTCCAGATCACCTCCCAGAGGTGGCCATCGAGGTCCTCGAAGTAGCCCGAATAGATGCCCCATGGCCGATCCCGTGGGCCACCCAGCAGGCGTGCGCCGGCAGCCTGGGCGCGGGCGAGCAAGGCGTCGACCTCCTCGCGGCTCTTGACCCCATGGCCGAGGCTGAACTCCGTTCGGCTGCGGGGATCAACGCCGATCCCGGCATCCCTTGCTAGGTCCGTCCGCGGATAGAGGCTAAGGATCAGACCGCCTTCCAACTCGAACATGGCGATCGCACCGTCGGCCCCCGACACGTCGTCGTGCAACTCGGTGGCGATGATGCCGGACGAGCTAAGTCCAAGGCCCTCGCGATAGAAGGCGAGGGACCGTTCGAGATCGGCGACCGCGAGCGTCACGACGAGAATGCTTGGACGCATCGGCGCACCTCCTGATGGAGTTGTCGCGGCCGTCATGGGTCGAGATCCGATCCCTTAGCTGCGGTGGTCGGGGAGGGGCCCACCGAGCGAGCGCACTTATGATTCTAATTCCCCCGGCGAGAGGCTTGGAGCCACAGAGCGGTTCATCCTCGCCGGCACGTATCACCCACGATGACCAAATGGTGCCCAGGGTCCACGTGACGCGACCGTCGGAAACGCCCCGGCGGGGATGGGGAGTCGGGTAGGCCCCTTGACCCGGCCGCGTGCGTCGGCTCACCCTCCCGGTGTGGAACCACGGATCCGGTATGCCCAGAATGGCGACCTCAACCTCGCCTACACGACGCTGGGCGATGCCCCGCTGGATCTCGTCTTCGTGCAAGGCTCGATCACGAACCTCGCGGTTCTCCTCGACGACGACCGCTACCGGGCCTTCTGCGAGCGGTTGGCGACGTTCTCGCGGTTGATCCTGTTCGACAAGCGCGGGATGGGCCTCTCCGACCGGGTCGAGACCGGGACCACGATGGAAGAGCGGATGGACGACGTCCGGGCCATCCTCGACGCGGTCGGCTCAGCGCGGGCGGTCGTGATCGGCGTCAGTGAGGGCGGCCTCATGGCGACGCTGTTCGCGGCCTCCCACCCCGACCGGACCCGGGCTCTGGTCCTTATTGGCGCCGAGACCCGCGAACGCAACGAGGGCGACTGGCAGTGGGGCGACGGCACGCTCGAAGAGTTCGAAGCCGCGATGACCGATTGGACGAGATGGGGCGAGGGAACGGGCATCGGCCACCTTGCTCCAAGCCTTGTCGACGACCCGGCCGCGATCGCCTGGTGGGGCCGGCTCCAACTCCAGGCAGGCAATCCCCGGACGATCAAGGCCCATATGCAGGCCTCGTTCGGGACCGACACCCGGGCGATCCTGCCGACGATCGCCGTCCCGACCCTCATCCTCCATCGGACCGCTGATCGCAGCGTTCGGGTCGAGCAGGGCCGTTATCTCGCAGCACACATCCCGGGCGCGACGTATGTCGAGCTGTCCGGGGTCGACCATCTGCCCTGGGTGAACGGTGAGGACATCCTGGCCGAGATCGAAGCGTTCGTGACCGGCGAACGCCCCCTCGGCGAGCCCGACCGCGTGCTCGCCACAGTCCTCTTCAGTGAC
>DATGGC010000374.1:0-16731 GCA_035308745.1 Candidatus Limnocylindrales bacterium
CCACGGCGGTCGAAGCAGAAGCGGCGCAAACGGCCGCCGCCGCACACCTGGCCGAGCGCAAGGCGATGCTCGAGCAGGCGCGCCAGGCCGAGAAGCTGAGCGCCGAGCGCGACGCCGCGGCCGACCGGGCCCACCGCTACGCCGAGGCGATGACGATCGCCCAGGAGCTCGCCGTGCTGGCCACCACCCATCCCTCGAGCGAGCCGCTGCCCATCCTGCGCCAGACCGTCGGCCGCCTGACGACCCTGGCCGGCCGCATCGCGGAGCTCAAGCGGCTGCTCGAGGGCGAGGTCCAGGTCGACTTCGAGGTGACCGCGCCCGAGCCCACCTGGCGCGGCCCGACGATCATCGGCCTGCTCGGGATCCTGGTCGGGATCGGCCTGGCCGTCGGTGGGGTCCTGGTCAAGGGCCTGACCGTGCTCCTCGGCGTCGGGCTGGGCGTCGCCCTGATCGGCCTGGGGCTGCTCATCTTCGCGCGCCGGCGGCGGAGCACCGCGATCGGCGCCGACCGGTCCAAGCAGCTCGCCGACGTCCAGATCGACCGCCGGCTGCGCGGCCGGTCGCAGCTCGAGAACGAGCTGAAGGAGGCCGAGGGCGACTTCAGCAGCCAGCTCCAGGGGATCGCCCAGCCGGACCTCGAGACGGCCCAGGCCGAGCTGGCCCAGGAGGAGGCCCACGTTGCCCGAATCGACGAGCTGACCGCCCGCCTCGAGAGCCTCGTTGGCCGGGATCCCGTGGAGTCGTTCGCCACCAGCCGCGATTCGGCCCTGGCGGCGGCGGCCAACCGGTCGGCCGACCTGGCCAAGCTGCCCGACGAGGCCCGCGCCGACGGTGCCCGGCCGCGACTCGAGGGCGAGTTCGCGAGCGCCGAGGCGAGCCTCGAGTCGGCCCGCCAGGCGGCCGCCGCCGCCCGAGCCGCCGTCGATGCCAACCCCGTCGACTCGGAACAGGCCGCCGGCGAGGCCGAGCGCCTGGGCGTGTGGCAGGGCCAGCTGGCCGACCTCCAGCGCCGGGCCCGGATCCACGAAGCGGCGCAGCGCGGCATCGAGCGCGCGGTCGCGGCAACCACGGCCCTGACCTCGCGCTACGTCGAGCGCCGGGTGAACGCCACGATCGGGCCGATGACCGGCGGACGCTATCAACGGGTCGCGATCGACGACGGGACCCTGGCGGTCCGGGTCTTCTCCGCCGACCGAGGCGACTGGGTGGCGGTCGGCGACCTCTCGGATGGGACCGCCGAGCAGGTCCTGCTCGCCGCCCGGATCGGGCTGGTCGGATTCGTGACCGGCGGACAGCTGCCGCCGGTCATCCTCGACGACCCGTTCGCGGGCTACGACGATGCCCGGGCAAAGAGCTCCTTCGACCTCCTGCGCCAGCTCGCCGCCAGCCAGCAGATCGTCTACCTCAGTGCGTCGAACCGGTTCGACGGCGGGGGCGATCCGGTCGTGATGCTGGCCGGCCCGTCGGCCGTCGATGGAGTCGGCGGACCGCCCTGAGCGTCGTCCTTCTCGGACTCCTGGCGGCCCTGAGCTGGGGCACCGGCGACTTCGGTGGCGGGATCGCCGCGCGTCGCGGACCACTCTTCGGGATCGTCATCGTCACCCAGTTCGTCGGTGCCGGCCTGACCCTGGTCCTGGCCGTGGTCCGGGCCGAGGCCGTGCCCCCGGCCTGGGAGATCGGCTGGGCCCTGATCGCCGGGCTGTTCGGCGGCGTCGGGATCATGGCCCTCTATCGCGGCCTGTCGACCGGCCGGATGGGGGTCGTGGCGCCGATCAGCGGCGTCCTCGCGGCGGCCATCCCGGTCGCCCTGGGGATAGTCCTCCAGGGGCTGCCCGGCCCGGCGCGGTTCATCGGGATGGCCTGTGCCCTGGCCGCGGTCGTCCTCGTCTCACGGGCGGACGGCGGCGGCACCCGGCGCGACGTGGGCCTGGGCCTGCTGGCGGGCTTCGGGATCGGCGTGTTCAACGTCGCCGTCTCGCGCTTCAGCCCCGGCCAGGTCTTCGCCCCGCTCACGATCGTGCGCGCCTCGGAGGGCCTGCTGGTCCTGGCGGCTGTGCTCGTCTCACGGCGGAGCTGGCGCCTCGCCCGGCCGCAACTGCCCCTGGTCGTGACCGTCGGAGCGCTGGACATGGGCGGCAACGCCTTCTACATCCTGGCGACCCAGGCCGGCCGCCTCGACGTGGCCACGATCCTGTCGTCGCTCTACCCGGTGACCACGGTCATCCTGGCGACCGCGTTCCTGCGCGAGCGGATCGCCGGCAGCCACCTGGTGGGCGTCCTGCTGGCGATCGTCGCGATCGTCCTGATCGGCGCCGGCTAGGCTCGCCCGCGCCGGCCGGTCAGGGCCAGGTGATCGTCATGGTCAGGGCCGTGAACCCGAAGCCCTCGTCCAGGTTGGCCAGGGTGCCCTTGTAGGCGGTCGCGGCAAGGATCGGGAAGGACGCATTCGCCGTCGTCGAATTGCCGGTCGTGGCCAGGCTGTGGGGCGGCGTGGAGGCGAGCTCGACGATCAGGGCGTAGTCGAACGGGTGGCCGCCCCAGTCGGCCTTGATCGCGACCGGGCCGGCCTTGGCGTCGGTCAGCAGGAACGTCGCTCCGTCGTACGGGAACGACGTCCCGTCGAAGCGTCCGTTGGTCAGCTTGACCGACGGCTTGGAGTTGCTGAAGGTCAGGCTGATGTTGAGCGTCGGCGCGCTCGAGCCGGAGCCGATCGCGGTGGCCGTCCAGCTGGTCTTGGCCTTGCTCGTCGTGCTGGTCAGCGTCTCGGCCGTGCCGGTCCGGCAGATGCTGCTTCCGCCGACGGCGTTCAGGCAGGCGATGGTCTTGCCCCCGGCGATGGTCTGCTTGAAGACGGCCGTAACCGTGCCCGGGCCCTCGGTCGTGAACGCGAAGGTGCGCGGTGCGGCGCCCGTGGCGGCGTGGCTCTGCGGATCGAGGCGCATCGCCGTGAACTCGATCGTGGTCAGGTTGGGCTGCGGCGTGGGCGACGGGACGGCCGTCGGCGACGGCAGTGGCGCCGAGCTGGGCGGCAGGCTGCCGGTCGACGGCGTGACGCTTGTCCCGGCCGACGACGGGGCCGTCGATCCGCTGGCCGCAGTCGTCGGGCTGGGCAGCACGGCGGGGGCCGGGCCACCGGTGATGACCACGGCGGCGGTGATCCCGCCGAGGAGGGCCAGGATCACGGCGAGGATGATCGCGACGTTGCGCCAGCGGTCGTTCACGGCTTGCTCCTCCTGCTCCGGCGAGGCAACGCCGATGGACCAAGGGTCGATCGACCAAGGGTAGCGGCCCCGCCCGGCTTCGTCTCTCCGATCGTCGCCGAATCCAGCCAGCCGGGGTCCGCGACCACGATCAGCTGGTCGTAGCCTTCAGCGGCCAGCTCGTCGCGATCCAGGCTGCGCCGCAGGGCGGCAAGCTGGCGCAGGACGGCGGCCGCCGGCACGATCCGCTCGGTCCGGGCGGCATTGCGGGCGAGGCAGGTCGCGGGCGGCAGATCGAGGACGATCGCGACGACCGGTCGGCCGGCGGCCTGGGCAAGGCGGCGCAGCGGCCGGCGGGCGGACGCCTCGACGTTGGTGGCATCGACCACGGTCAGCTGGCCGGCTGCCAGCCGCCGGGCCGCCTGCTCGTGAAGGATCCGGAACGCGAGCCGCGTGGCCGCCTGGTTGGCCGGATCGCCGCTGAGTGCCGCCCGCAGGGCGTCGGACGACAGGATCGCGTCGGCCGGGAAGAGGCGGGCCGCGAGCGTGCTCTTGCCCGAGCCGGCCGCCCCGACCAGCACGACCAGCGCATCCGGCGCGATCGCGAGGCGAATCCCGGGGCTGGGCGGATCGCTCGATTGGACCATCGTCCTGACCATGCTGGTGATGATGCCTCCGGTCGCGATCGTTCGGGTAGCCTTGGGCCGGTGAGCCTCGACCCCCGATCAGACGAGCGGAGCAGCGATCCTGCGCCGATCCAGGATTGGCGGGTCCTCCTGGCGATCTTCTGCGCGACGTCGGTCGTCGAGAGCCTGGGCGTCAGCCAGATCTTCGCCTTCGCCCCGGCCTACCTGACCCAGATGGGTGTCTCGGGCGCCGACCGGCTCCACTTCGTCGGCCTGTTCAGCGCCCTGATCTTCGTCGTCGGGGCGCCCCTGGTGCCGCTCTGGGGGGTGTGGGCCGACAAGTACAGCCGGAAGGTGGTCATCGTCCGGAGCGCCCTGGTCGAGGCGGTCGTCTTCGCCTGCGTCGCCCTCAGCCGGGAGCCGTGGCAGCTGGCCGGCTCGATGCTCCTGGTGGGCTTCCAGCTGGGCAACACCGGGGTGATGCTGGCGGCGATCCGGGATTCCACCCCGCGGCCGCGGCTGGGCACGGCGATCGCCCTGTTCGGAGCCAGCGGGCCGATCGGGATGGCGATCGGTCCGGTCCTCGGCGGGCGGATCGTGGACGGCCTGCAGCTGGGCCTGCCGGCGATCTTCTGGGTCTCGGCCATCCTGTCGCTGGGCACCGCCCTGCTGGTCACCTTCGGCTCGAAGGAGGTCCGGCCGGCCGTGATTCCCGAGGGCCGCCTGGTCACCCTCGCCTTCGGCGCCGTGCGCGGGGTGCTGACCGATCCGGCGATCCGGCGGGTCTTCCTGATCTTCGGAGTGGCCTTCCTGGGCGCCCAGATGAGCCGGCCCTACCTGCCGGTCCTGGTCGAGGCGGTCAACGGCAAGGTGGACCTGGCCAGCGCGATCGGCTTTGTGTCGGGCACCGCCGCCCTGGTCGGCGCGCTCGTCTCGCCGATCGGCGGCTGGATCGGGGATCGGGTCGGCTTCCGGCCGGTCCTCGTCGGCGGCCTGCTGCTGGGCGGCATCGCGGCCGCCGCGCTGCCCCTGCTGCCGAGCGTCGAGACGCTGGCGATCGGGGTCCTGGTGTTCGGTGCCTGCTATTCGGTCGAGGCCGCGATGGTCTTCGGCCTGCTGGCCACCGAGGTCCCGGCCGAGCGCCGCTCGGCGACCCTCAACCTGGTCTACCTGCCGCTCTACGCGGCGGGCATCATCGGCCCGATCCTTGGCGCGATCGTGGTCGGCTTCGGAATCTGGGCCCCGTTCGCCGCCGCGTCGCTGGTGTTCATCGCCGGCGGCCTGGGCATTGCCGCGACGTCCGTCCGGGCGACCCGGGCGGCACGCGGCGCCTGATCAGGCCGGAGCGCCCAGGCGATCGGCGCGCTCGCGCCCGGTGGCCTCACCCGGCCGGGCCCGGCGGCTCGGACCGGCCGGTGGCGACCAGAACGCGTTCCGGCGAGGATCGCGCAGGGGGATGACCGCCAGGAGGATGGTCAGGCCGCCGTACCACAGCGCCGGCAGGGCCAGCATGGCGGCCACCGGCACGGCCCAGCGGCGGTCCGTCCGGGCACCCCAGACCACGACCGCGACGGCGATCGGCAGCCGCAGCCAGAGCGGGATGGGCAGGGCCGCCCACGTCCCGCTCGTCTTGCCCACGCTTGAGTCAATCACCCCGAACCATTCCAGCCAGGAGCGCGGAGCGATGACCAGCGACACGGCCACGATGGCGGCGGTGGCCCCCAGGGCGATCGCCAGCGAGCGCCACTCGCGCCGGACGGCGAACCACAGCAGGCCGATCCCGGGGGTGATCTTGGTCAGCAGGATCAGCGACCAGGCCGCCGGGTAGCGGAAGCCGACCACGATCGCGACCGCCAGGAGCAGGTGGATATTGCCCCCGATCAGCTCGGGCACCGCGACCAGCAATGCCAGGGCGAACAGGCGCGGCCCGGACAGGAACCGGACGGCGAGCAGCAGGATCACCGTCCAGATCGCCAGGAACGGCTCCCAGGCCAGGACCTTGAGCGGCGCGAGGAGCTGCAGGAAGGCCGGCGAATAGACGTACGCGATCGGGGCGGTCCATTCGGACAGGGCGTACGGCGCGTCGAAGCCCGGGACCCAGTAGCAGCGGGCGTCCTGGCCGGTGATCAGGAACCGGCTCCAGGGCTCGCCAAAGGCCATCACCAGGACCCAGATTCCGACCGCGGCGACGATCCCGGCGAGCTCGAGCGAGACGCTGGGGCGCTGGAAGCGGGGCCTCGTCCGCTGACCGACGAAGGCGCTGGGAGCCAGGGTCATGGGATCAGGCGGGCAGGTCCCGGTCGAGTGGACCGGTGTAGCGCATGTCGGGCCGGATGAGCTTGTCGAGCCCGGCCTGCTCGATCGCATGGGCCGTCCAGCCCGCGTGGCGGGCCAGGGCGAAGGTCGCCGGGAAGAGATCGGGGGTCAGGCCCACGCCCTCGAGGACGGCCGCGGCGTAGTACTCCACGTTCGTCTTCAGGCTGCGGCCGGGCTTCAGCTCGGCCAGGACGCGCAGGACGACATCCTCGACTTCGATCGCCAGGTCGAGCCACTCCGGGCGGGGATCCATCGCCTCGGCGACCTGGCGCAGGGCGGCGGCCCGCGGGTCGTAGGCCCGGTACACCCGGTGGCCGAAGCCCATGATCCGGCCGTGGTTGGCGATCGTCTCGCGGGCCCACGCCTCGGCATGGTCGATCGAGCCGATCTCGTGGAGCTGGCTGACGACCTCCGCCGGGGCGCCCCCGTGGAGCGGGCCCTTCAGTGCGCCGATCGCGCCGCAGACCGCCGAGGCCAGGTCCGAGCGGGTCGACGTGATCACCCGGGCGGTGAACGTCGAGGCGTTCAGGCCGTGCTCGGCGCCGACGATGAAATAGGCCTCCAGGGCACGGGCCGCGGCCGGATCGGGCGGAGCGCCGGTCAGCTGCTGGAGGAAGCCACCGGCCAGGTCGAGCGACAGGTCGGGCTCGACCGGCTCGAGCCCCTGGCGCAGCCGGCCAAACGCGGCCAGGGCCGACGGCGAGAAGCCGGTCAGCTCGCGGGCCTGCTCGGGGGTCGGCGGCCAGGCGACCTTCTGGGTCGCGCCCCAGACCGAGACCGCCGTGCGCAGGGCGTCCATCGGGTGGGCGTCATGGGGCAGCTCGCGCAGGCTGGCCAGGACCGGTGCCGGGATGGGCCGCGGATGGAGCTCCGCGCCGGGATGCCATTCGCCGGTCCACAGCAGGTCGGCGACCTCGGCGTAGGTGCCCTTGACCACCAGCTGGCCGATCGGATAGCCGCGGTACAGGAGCCGTCCGCGGGCCCCGTCGACGAGGGCGATCGCGCTCTCCGCACCGATCACCCCGGCCAATCCGGGCGAGTACGGACGGGCGTCGGGGGGCGTCGTCGGAGGCTCGCCGGCGCTGCTGGTCGGCGCGGCGGTGGTCACATCGGTCATGGTGCGATGGTATCGCGCTCGTCGAGAAAGCCCTCGACGGCGGCGACGAAGAGGTCCGGGCTGGTGTGGTGCGCGGCGTGCTTCTGGCCAGGCAGGCTGACCACCCGCCCATCCTGGAGCCGGTCGTCGAGCTCGCGTGTGCCGTCCGTGAAGAGCTCCGGGCTGGCTGCCCCGATCAGCTGGAGCACGGGGATCCGGATCTCGGCGAAGCCCTCCGCGTCGGCATCGCGGCCGGCCTCGGCCCGCAGCTCGCGAATGGCAGTCGGTGCGGCCGCGGCCCGGGTCGGCCAGGTCGGCGAGCGGCGATAGGCATTGACTTCGTCGGGCGTCTGGCCGACGACCTCGGCCATGAAGGTGGCCATCACGCCGTCGACGTCGCCGGCCGCGGCCAGTGCGTCGAGGCGCGCCAGGAGCTCGGCGTCGTGGAAGGACCGCCCGGCCGGCGCTGGAGCGCCCTCGTAGACGACCAGCCGGCGCAGGTTCGACGTGAGCCGGGCCGCGCCCAGGCCGCAGCGTCCGCCGAACGAGTGGCCCACGACGTCAACCCGCTGCCCGGTCGAGGCGGCCAGCCAGTCCACGACGGCGGCCACGTCCTCGTATTCACGTTCGATGGCATACGGCGCGTGATCGCTGCTCAGGCCGCGGCCCCGGCGATCGATCGAGACGACCCGCCGCCGGGCGGCGAAGCGTGGCGCGACGGTTCGGAAGGCGGTGTGGTCGGCGGTAGCGCCGTGGACCAGGACGAGGGCCGGCCGGCCCAGGTCCGCCGTTGGACCGATTTCGTCCCACCAGGCGATCTGCGTCCCGTCAGGGGATTTGACGAAGCCGCCCGGCGCCGGACTGGCGGCGGTCACCGGGGCCGAAGGCGGCCCGCAGCCGGCGCGTCGACGAGCCAGGTCGCGGAGGCACGCCGGGCGAGCTGGGCCGGCAGGCCGGCCGGTGTCGCGGGATCGAGCCGCGGCCCGTCCAGGATCCGGCCGAGGACGTCGGCCTTGGCCGCCCCGCTGACCATCACCAGGATGGCCGGGGCGGCCCCCAGGATCGTCGGGTTGAAGGTCACCCGGGGCAGGTGGGGCTCGATGTGGGTCGGCGCCGGGATCGCCATCGCGAGCTCGGCCGAGCCGATTGCGGGGCTGCCCGGGAAAACCGACAGCAGGTGGCCGTCCGGCCCGATCCCGAGCAGGACCAGGTCGAAGGCCGGGACGCCCGCGGACCCCTGGGGCACCTCCGACAGCGCCTCGGCGGCGTAGGTCGCCGCGCACCACGCCGGCCCTCGCTCCTCGGCGATCGCCTGGCCGGTGGGCCAGGGGTGGACGTGGTCGATCGGGATCGGCACGCCATGGCCTTCGTCGAGCAGGATCTCGTCCAGCCCGAAGACGTTGGAGAGGGGGTGATCGCGGGGGACGTAGCGATCGTCGCCCCACCAGATGTGGACGGCGTGCCACGGCACGCGGTCGCGCAGCGGCTCGCTGGTCAGCCGGCGGTAGAGGCCGGCCGGCGTCGAGCCACCGGTGGTCGCCAGGTCTGCCCGGCCGCGTTCGGCCACGGCGGCGACCAGCGCATCCGCGACCCGGGCGGCCGCAGCGGCGGCCAGGGCCTCGGGATCGGCGACGACCACCACGTCCGGCTCGCCGATCTCGGCCTCGATCCGGATCCGTTCCGTGTCGCTCATCAGGGCTCCTCTGATCGTCAGGCCGGCGCGGCGATCAGGGCCGCCATCCGGACCGCGTCGTCGGCGACCTGGTCCCGGCCGCCGGCCTCGATCGCCTCGGCCAGCAGGTCGGCCTCGGTCCGGCGAGCGGCGTTGAACCGCCGGTCGAGGATCTCAACCCCGTCTTGCCAGGCCCGGACGCCGACCGATTCGGCCTCGGCGGTGACATCCACCCGGAGCTCGGAGCCGCGCCGCTCGCAGAGCAGCTCGACCCGCAGGGTGGTGCCCGCCGGGGTCGACGACAGCACCGGCCGGACGACCACCGCGATGTCGCTGTTGCCCTGGCGCAGGGTGGCGGCATAGCCTCGTCCGGGCGCCGGCTTGACCCCCGGCCGGACGGGCGCCGGCGCACCGGGGACCGGAGCGAGCGGCTTGACGACGGTCAGGTCAAGGCGCGAGGCCAGCCAGGCCACGTGGTAGAGCGGCTTGACCAGGTTGGTGCTGCCCGGCAGGCCGCTTTCGTCGTGGGTGCCGTAGGTGACCGCCACCCGGCGGAGCGAACGCAGGTAGGGCAGGAACTCGGGCATGTCGAAGGTCGAGGCGATCGCCTCGCGCCAGCGCGACTGGCGGGCCAGGGCGAAGTCCGACACGGCCGTCCGGGTCGTCGTCGCGACCCGGGCCAGCTCGCGCAGGCGGGCCAGGCCATCACCGCGCCAGACCGAGCCGTCGACGACCAGGCGGTCCGCCGAGGCGAGCACGTCACGGGCCTGCTGGCTCTCGAGGCGGGCCTCGCCCGGCCACCAGACCGTCACCGGCAGGTCATGGATCAGGAGCGGCTCCACGATCGCAGCCAGGTGCCGGCCGGTGTCGCCGCCGGCCGTGATGTAGATCGTCTCGGCGCAGGTCTCGGGGGCGTCGGCCCGGGGCAGGATGCACATGGCCGTGATTCGGGCATCGAGCCAGCCCGGGCCGTCGGGGTCGGCCGAGCTGAGGATCATCGTTCGTGACGGGTGGCGGCCGGTCAGCTGGCTGATGATCGCCGCCCCGTGCTCGCCGTCCTCGGCCTGCTGGGCGATCACGACCAGGTTCATCACGCTCGTCCGGGCGGCGATGTTGCGGACCTCGACGCCGTCCACCTCGGCGGTCAGCTTGGGCTGGGCCCAGATCCGGGTCAGCTCGCGTTCGATCCCATCGATCGTCGAAGCTCGCGACGCCCAGCGCAGCTGGGGCGTGCCGACAGGCATCCCACCCTCGAGGGCGATTGGCCCGCCGGCCATCGGCGCGCTGGTCATCCGATCGTTGGCCGGGACATCAGATGCGCCGCCAACGGCGACCGTCGCGGGCCATCAGCTCATCGGCCTCGGCCGGACCCCACGAGCCGGCCTCGTAGTTCGGGAAGGCCGGGGCGGGCATGTCGATCCAGGCGTCGAGGATCGGGGTCACGATCGACCAGGCTTCCTCGACCTCGTCGGCCCGGGTGAACAGCGAGGCGTCGCCCAGCAGCGCGTCGAGGATCAGGGTCTCGTAGGCCTCGGGCGAATCGACGCTGAAGGCCGAGCCGTAGGTGAAGTCCATGTTCACGTTCCGGACATCGATCCCCAGCCCGGGCACCTTGGCGCTGAAGCGCAACAGGATCCCCTCGTCCGGCTGGATTCGGAGGGCCAGCAGGTTGGGCTCCGGCTCGGCGGCGGTATCGCGGAAGAGGCGGTGGGGGACCTGCTTGAACTGGATCGCGATCTCCGACGCGCGCTTGGGCAGGCGCTTGCCGCTCCGGACATAGAACGGGACGCCGGCCCAGCGCCAGTCGTCGATCGTGAACCGGGCCGCGACGTACGTTTCCGTCTCCGATTCGGGATCGACCTCAGGCTCCGAGCGGTAGCCCAGGACGTGCTCGGCGGCGACCCAGCCCGGCCCGTACTGGCCGCGGACCACGTCGCGCCGGATCTCCTCGGGGGTCATCGGCGCAATCGCCCGCAGGACCTTGACCTTCTCGTCGCGCAGGGCATCGGCCTCGAAGGCCGCCGGCGGCTCCATCGCGACCAGCGACAGGAGCTGCATCAGGTGGTTCTGGAGGAAGTCGCGCGAGGCGCCGGTCTCCTCGTAGAAGGCGCCCCGCGACTCGACCCCGATCGACTCGGCCACGGTGATCTGGACATGGTCCACGTAGCGCCGGTTCCAGAGCGGCTCGAAGATCCCGTTGCCGAAGCGGAAGACCATCAGGTTGCGGACCGTCTCCTTGCCCAGGTAGTGATCGATCCGGTAGACCTGCTTCTCGCGGAAGACCTTGCCGACCTCGCGGTTCAGGCGTGCCGCCGAGTCGAGGTCACGCCCGAATGGCTTCTCGATCACCACCCGCCGCCAGCCGCCGCCGTGGACCTCGTGGTCGAGGCCGACCCGGCCCAGCTGGCCGACGACCTCGGCAAAGGCCGACGGCTGGGTGGCCAGGTAGAACAGGCGGTTGCCCCGGGTGCCGTGCTCCAGGTCGATGGCGTCGAGCATCGCCGAGAGCCGGTCGAACGCCTCGGGGTCGCCGAAGTCGCCCTGGTGATAGGCGATCCGGGCGACGAACTCGTCGACGATCTGGCGCTCGACCGGCACCCGCGAGTACTTCGCCAGCGAGGCCGCGATCTCCGTCCGGAAGGTCTCCTGGTCGTACGGTCGCCGGCCGACGGCGACGAGCATGAACTCGTGGGGCAGGAGGTTCGTCCGGCGGAGCTGGTAGAGCGCCGGCAGCACCTTGCGATGGGCCAGGTCGCCGGTGGCCCCGAAGAGGACGATCACGCACGGATCGGGGACCCGCTCCAGGCGCAGGCCCTGGCGCAGCGGGTTGGCCGCCTTGCTCTCTTTCGGCTTGCGCTTGCCGCCCTGCGCTTCGCGCAGCTCCTTGATCGTGCGCGGCGTGTCCTTGCCGGTCACGAGCCGCCGAGCAGGGCGCCAAGCGCCCGTTCGAGGGCGGCCAGGCCGGCATCGGGATCGGCCTCGAGGTGGACCCGCAGGACCGGCAGGTCGTGGCTCTCGAGGACGCCGAAGTCACCCGCGGCCTGGGCGTCGATAAGCTGGCCGAAGGTGTATGGCCAATCCGGGATCTGGCGATCCTGGGGGTGATCGGCCGTGAGCTGGAAGAAGAGCCCGATCGGTGCGCCGCCCTTGTGCAGCTGGCCGGTGGAATGGAGGAAGCGCGGCCCGTAACCCGAGGTCGTGGCGTGACCGGTCCGATCACGGAGGAGCGTCCGGATCCGGGCCAGCGCCGCATCCCGCTCGATTGTCGGGGCGATGTACGCCTGGAGGCACAGGTAGGCGTTCGGCTTGGCCCGGGCGAGGTGCCGCCGGAGGGCCTCCTCGACGCTCGGCGCCGTGCCCGCCGCGGTCAGGCCCTTGTCGCCGACGAGGGCCAGGCCGTCGCCCGCCGCGAGCAGCTCGATTGCCGGCGGCGGCGCCTCGTGCAGCCGGGCATCGGCCGCCTCGGCGTGCCGGGCGAGGAGGTGGCGGGTGAGGATCTTGGCTTCCTCGACGTTGGGCTGGTCGAAGGCGTCGATGCCCAGGACGGCCCCGGCGAACGCCGTGGCGATCTCCCAGCGGACGAACTCTCCGCCGATGTCGATTCGATCGGCCAGCTCGATCCTGATGACCGGATGGCCGGCGGCGGCGAGCTGGTCGACCAGGGCATCGGCCGTCGTCCCGTCCGGCGCCGGCCCGGGTCCGGCCGAGCCGGCCAGGGCGAGGCGCACGAAGACCCGGTCGGGGCCGTAGGCCGACGCTGCGCCGAGGGGCTCGAGGTCGACGGGCACGATCCCGACGCCCTGCTTGCCGGTGCTCTCGGCGATCAGCTGTTCCAGCCACGAGCCCAGCGACGCGATCTCGGGATCGGCGATGAAGGTCACCTTGTCGCGGCCGGCGCCGGCCGGTGCCGCGAGGGCCAGGGTGCCCAGGGCCAGGCCCAGGGCCAGGCCTGGATTCGCCGCCGGCTCGGGCTCGCGGCAGCGGGCCAGCATGTCGATCGCGGAGGCCAGCAGGTCGCTCAGCGACAAGCCGATCAAACTGGCAGGCACCAGCCCGACATAGGTCAGTGCCGAGTACCGGCCGCCGATGTCGGGCGGATTGAGGAAGACCTCGCGGAGCTCATCGTGGTGCGGGATCGCGGCGATGCTCTTGCCCGGGTCGCTGATCGCGGCGATGAGCGTGCCGGGGCTCTCGCGGTGCTCATGGCGAGCGTCCAGCGCCGCCCGGATCCGGGCCCAGGCATCGGCCTGGAAGGCGAGCGGCTCGGTGGTCGTCCCGGACTTGCTGGCCACGATGAACAGGGTCGACAGCGGGTCCAGGTCGTCGACGACGGCGCCGACCGCGACCGGGTCGGTCGAGTCGAGGACGCGCAGCTCGAGCCAGTCGGTGGCCACCCCGAACGTTCGCAGGAGGACCTCGGGGGCCAGGCTGCTGCCGCCCATGCCGGCCACGATCGCCGCCTTGAAGCCGTCGCCGCGAAGGGCATCGCCGAAGCCTTCCAGGGCCGGGATCTGCTCCCGGAAATGCTCCGGGGCCGCCAGCCAGCCGAGGCGATCGGCGATCCCGGCCTGGACGTCGGGGTCGGTCGACCACAGCGACGGGTCGCCTTCGTACAGGTGGCGCGCCCATTCCTCGGTCCGGGCGTGCTCGGCCGCGGCCGCCCACAGCTCGAACTGCTCCGGGCTCAGGCGGACCCCCGGAATGCTGGTGCTCGCGTCGGGTACTGGATCGCTCATGGCTGGCCTCCGGAGCTCTCGCGGGCTTCGATCGCCAGGACCTTGTCGACCCGGCGCCGATGGCGGGGCGCATTGCTGAATGTCGCGCCGAGGTAGGCGCGCACGATCTCGAGGGCAAGCTCGATCCCGACGATCCGGCCGCCGAGGCAGAGCACGTTCATGTCGTCGTGCTCGACGCCCTGGTGGGCCGAGTAGGTGTCGTGGCAGACCGAGGCCCGGATCCCAATCATCTTGCAGGCTGCCACCGAGGCGCCGACGCCGCTGCCGCAGACCAGGACGCCGCGATCGGCCTCGTGGCGCTGGATGGCGAGCCCGAGACGCTCGGCAAAGTCGGGGTAGTCATCGTTCGGGTCGGAACCGTCGCCGCCCAGGTCGATCAGCCGGTCGGGTCCGGCCGGGTAGGCCGGATCGGCTTCCAGCCGGGCGAGCAGCTCGTCCTTGAGGGCCGCCCCGCCGTGGTCCGCCGCAAAGGCGACGCGCATGGTCAGTGACCCGCCGCCGTGTTGGACGGCATCGGGTGGCCGAGGCCCAGGCCGGCCGGCTGGTGGCCCGGATCAAGGGTGGGAATCCGGCCATGGAGGCCGTCCCGGACGACCTGCCGGCCGACCTCGGCGACGTGCTCAGGGGTGAAGCCGAAATGCTCGAAGACGGTGGCTCCGGGCGCCGATGCGCCGAAATGGTCGATTCCGATCATCGCCCCATCGGGGCCGGCATAGCGGTCCCAGCCGAGGGTCACGCCGGCCTCGACGGTGACCCGCCTGGTCGCCGCCCGGGGCAGGACCGAATCGCGATAGGCCTCGTCCTGGCGCTCGAACGCTGCGAAACAGGGGAGGCTCACGAGCCGGGTCCGGATGCCGTCGGCCTCGAGGGCGTCACGGGCCAGCGCGGCCAGGCCGAGCTCGGAGCCGGTCGCCACCAGGATCAGGTCGATGCCGCCCGGACCGCCGCTCGATTCCCGCAGGACATAGCCGCCCTTGCGCACGCCGTCACGGGCCGCCGCCGCTGTTTCGGGCAGGGTCGTCAGCTTCTGGCGGGTGAGGCCAAGGGCCACCGGGCCGTCGCGCCGCTCGATCGACAGGGCCCAGGCCGCCACGGCCTCGTTGGCGTCCCCCGGCCGGACGTACCACAGGTTGGGGATCGCCCGCAGGGCGGCCGGCTGCTCGACCGGCTGATGGGTGGGCCCGTCCTCGCCCAGCCCGACCGAGTCGTGGGTCCAGACGTAGGTCACCGGCAGGCCGGCCAGGGCTGCCAGGCGGACCGAGCCGCGCATGTAGTCGCTGAAGGTGAGGAACGTCGCGCAATAGGGCTTGAATCCGCCGTGGTAGGCGATCCCGTTGCTGATCCCGCCCATCGCGTGCTCGCGGACGCCGAAGCGCAGGTTGCGGCCGGCCTCGTCGGTCGAGAAGTCGCCGCCGCCCTTGATGTCGGTCAGGTTCGACTCGGAGAGGTCGGCCGCTCCGCCGAACAGGCCGGGCAGGATCGGGGCCAGGGCGTTGATCGTGGCCTGGCTGACCTGCCGGGTGGCGAAGTCCTCGCCCAGCGCATAGCTCGGCAGGGCGTCGTCCCAGCCGTCGGGCAGGCGCCCGTCGAGACGCCGCTTGAGCTGGGCGGCCAGGTCCGGATATTCGCTCTCGTAGCGCTCGAGCTCGCCGTTCCAGGCCTCGACCAGCGCCTCGCCCTCGGGGATCGCCCGGCGAAAGACGTCGAGGGCCTCGTCGGGGATGTAGAAGTGGCGATCCGGGTCCCAGCCGTAGGCCTCCTTGGCCAGCCGGACCTCGTCCTCGCCGAGTGGGGAGCCGTGGGCCTTCTGGCTGTCCTGCTTGTGCGGCGAGCCGTAGCCGATGTGGGTCCGGACCGCGATCAGGCTCGGCCGGCCGTCTTCCTGGGCCTGGTGGATGGCGGTGCTGATCGCCTCCAGGTCGTTGCCGTCGTCCACCTGGCGGGTATCCCAGCCGTAGGCGTCGAAGCGCTCCAGGACGTTCTCCGAGAAGGCCATCGCGGTCGGACCGTCGAGCTGGATCCCGTTGTCGTCGTAGAGCATCACCAGCTTGCGCAGCTTGAGGTGGCCGGCCAGCGAGGCAGCTTCGGAGGCGATGCCTTCCTGCATGTCGCCATCGGAGCAGATGGCGTACGTCCAGTGGTCGATGATGTCGTGGTCCGGCCGGTTGAACTCGTGGGCCAGGCGACGCTCGGCAATGGCCATTCCGACCGCGTTAGCGACGCCCTGCCCCAGCGGTCCGGTCGTGGCCTCCACACCGGCCGTCAGGCCACGCTCGGGATGGCCCGGCGTGCGCGAGCCCCACTGCCGGAATGATTCGAGCTGCTCGAGCGGCAGGTCGTAGCCGGTCAGGTGGAGGAGCGAATAGAGGAGCATCGAGGCGTGCCCGGCGGACAGCACGAAGCGGTCGCGATTGGGCCAGTCGGGGACCGTCGGGGCATGGCGCAGGAAGCGCGTCCAGAGGGTGAAGGCCATCGGCGCCATGCCCATCGGGGCGCCGGGATGGCCCGAGTTGGCCTTCTGCACGGCGTCGATGGACAGCGTCCGAATCGTGTTGACCGCGAGGAGGTCAAGAGCGTCAGGGGCAAGGGCCATGGCGATCGGGTTGCTCCGAGGAGAGGTCGTTGGAGCGGTCCTTGGAGAGGTCCTTGGACATGGGCGCGGGCCGACCTCCTGCCTGCCCTCGCATTGTAGTGCGCTCTGCGTCGACGGCCCGTGAACGGCTCGTGAACGGGCCGCCGACCGGTATCCTCGACGCGATGCCGAACCGCCTGGCCGTCCCGAGTCGCCTGGCCGTCCCCAGCCGCTTGGCGCGTCGGACCCGCCGTCGCCCGCGGCCGGGAGCCCGGATCCTGGTCCTGGGCGACCTCACCCTCGACGTCGTCCTCAGCCCGGCCCGCTCGATCGACAGCGGCACGGATGTGCCGGGCACAGTCCGCCTCCGCCAGGGCGGCTCGGCGGCGACCGCCGCGGCCTGGCTGGGCCGCCTCGGGGCGCAGGTCCAGCTGGTCTGCGCCGTGGGTCGCGACGGTCCGGGACGGGCACTGGTCGACGCGATCCACGCCGATGGCGTCGTGGTCCGGGCCC
>DATGGC010000375.1:0-1535 GCA_035308745.1 Candidatus Limnocylindrales bacterium
CCTGATCCTCAACGCGATCGTCTTCGGCTGGCGCGTGCTGGCGGCCGGCCAGGCGTTCTTCGACCGGCGCTTCGACTGGCGACCGCGGCCCGCCGCCGGTGCCGGGCTCGCGGCGATCCTGGTCGTCACCGCGATCCCCCACCTGTTCGCGGCCTCGATCGGGCTCGGGGCGATGAACGCGTTCTCGTCGATCTTCACGAGCGCTTCGGTGGCCGGCGGGGTGGCCGGCGCCCGGAGCGGCCCCGTCCCGGTGGCCGGCGGCCGGATCAACGTCCTGCTGGTGGGCGTGGACTCGGGCACCGGCCGCGATCACGCCCTGTCCGACACGATGATGGTCATCTCGATCGACCCGGTCGGCAAGACCGTCAGCATGGTCTCGGTGCCCCGGGACATGGTCAACGCGCCGCTCAGCGCCGGCGGCACGTACGCCCCCAAGCTGAACTCGCTGTTGAGCTTCGCCCAGCGCAACCCCAAGCAGTTCCCCGAGGGCGGGATGCGGACCCTGGAGGACACCGTCGGGCTGATCCTGGGGATCCCGATCCACTACTACGTGACGGCTGACCTGGCCTCGTTCGAGAACCTGGTCGATGCCCTGGGTGGGATCGACATCAACGTGGCCAAGGCCCTCGACGACCCGACGTACCACGGCTACGGCGTGAAGATGGGCTGGTCGGTGACCGCCGGGCTGCATCACTTCAACGGCTCGGACGCGCTGGCGTATGCCCGGATCCGCCACCCGGCCGGCGAGAGCGACTTCACCCGCCAGGCACGCCAGCAGGCGCTGCTGATCGCGTTGCGCCACCAGCTGGCCAGCCCCGACCTTGTCCTGCGCCTGCCGACGTTGATCTCGATCGTGGGCAAGGACATCGAGACCGATCTGCCCCGCGACCAGCTGCCCAACCTGGCGGCGGTCGCCTCCGAGATCACCTCCAAATCGATCTTCCAGCTCGTCGTCCGCTATCCGATGGTCCGACCGGGCACCATCTCGCCCTACGGCTCGGTCCAGATCCCCGACCTGGCCAAGATCCAGGCGGCCGCCGCGCAGCTGTTCACGGCCCCGGGGGTGAAGCCATCGGTCGACGGTGCCACGAGCGCAGCCGCCAGCGCCGAGCCGTCCCCGAGCGAGTTCGCGTCGCCGAGCCTGGGCCAGTAGGGTCGCCGAGCCTGGGCCCGTAGGGCCGCCGAGCCTGGGCCCGTAGGGCCGCCTCGGTCCCTCGTCGTCTTCCCGGGTTCGCCGCCGTGCCGCCCGTCCTGGCCCTGGCGCGGGCCCCTGGCCCTGGCGCGGGCTCTGGCTCTGGCGCGGGCCCTGGCTCTGGCACTCGACCTCGCCCGGTTTCCCTGTCCCGGTTGCCCTGGCCCTGGCCCGGTTTCCGGCGTTTATTAGCCCCTGTAGTACTGCGCGGGATCGAGGCCCGATTCGAGGGTCCGCCGGCTGAGGAATCTGCTCGGTTCGTGTGTGGGGGAGCGGAAACTGCGCGCTGCCCGGCCGAATTCGGGTCGGATTCTCCGCGGAACACTACTGGGGCTGATATTTC
>DATGGC010000376.1:0-23396 GCA_035308745.1 Candidatus Limnocylindrales bacterium
CGTCCCAAGCGGTGCTGCGGCGATCACCGGCAACCTGACGATCACCGGCCAGACGGCCGCGGGGTACGTCTCGGTCACCGCCGCCTCGATCAGCAACCCTTCCACGTCCACGATCAACTTCCCGCTCGGGGACACCCGGGCCAACGGGATCACCGTGCCCCTTGGTTCCGGCTCCCTGTGGTTCGTCTACGAGCACGCCGCCGGCAAGCACGTCCAGCTGATCCTGGACGTCAGCGGCTACTTCGAGTAGGGGCGTCGCCCAAAAGGGAGGGGAACCGCCTCGCGTGATCCTTGCAAAGATGAGTCAGTTTTTGCGTAGAATTGCGCGATGGCGAAGAAACGTCTTGCGGAGGTAGCCCGGAAGGTCGGGGTCAGTGAGGCCACGGTCAGCCGGGTGCTCAACGAGAAGGCCGGCGTCTCGGAATCGACGCGCCAGGCGGTGCTCACGGCGCTCGATGTCCTGGGCTACGAACGCCCGACGAAGTTGCGTGGCGAGCGCGCCCGCCTCGTGGGCCTCGTGCTGCCCGAGCTGCAGAACCCGATCTTTCCCGCCTTCGCGGAAGTCATGGGCGTGGTCCTCGCCCAGCGCGGCTTCACGCCTGTCCTATGCACGCAGACGAGCGGCGGCGTCTCGGAGGCCGACTATGTTGACCTGCTGCTCCAGCAACAGGTCTCGGGCATCGTCTTCGTCGGCGGCCTGTACGCCCAGGCGGACGCTCCCCACGAGCACTACGTCCGGCTGGCCAAGCGCCGCCTGCCAACGGTCCTGGTCAACGCCTCGATCCGGAACCTCGACTTTCCCGGTGTTTCGTGCGACGACGCCGTCGCGATCGAGCAGGCGATGGGGCATCTCCTGTCGCTCGGCCACAAACGGATCGGGGTCCTCGTCGGACCCGCGGACCACGAGCCCTCGAACCGCAAGCTGGTCGCTGCCCGGGCGGTTGCCCTGCGCGCCGGGATCCCGCTCGGGGCCGACCAGATCGCTCACTCGCTCTACTCGCTGGAGGGTGCCCAGGCATCGGCGATGCGGCTGCTCGAGTCGGGCGTGACCGGCATCGTGTGTGCCAGCGACCCGATGGCCCTGGGGGCCATCCGGGCGGCCCGCCGAGCGGGTCTGGATGTCCCCCGTGACGTCTCCGTCGTCGGGTTCGACGACTCCGCCCTGATGAGCTTCACGGACCCCCCACTGACCACCGTGCGGCAACCCATCGAGCCGATGTGCCGGGCCGCAATCGAGCTCCTCGTGAGCCAGATCGCCGGTAGCGGGTTACCCCACGACGTGGTCCTGTTCGAGCCCGAGCTGGTCGTGCGTGGCTCGACGGCTCCACCGGCGACGAACCGTCAGGCGAGTTCCAGCCCAGCCTGACGCTCGCTCGCGCGGGCCATCTTGCGGGCCGGCCGCCATGTACTTGCATCAGACGGCCAGCGTTCGACGATTTTTTTGCAAACATCTTGCGTTGAATTGTCACGTAGTGTACTTTTCCGCGAGCGGAGCCCGCTGCCGCCCCGGCAGGACTGGGCCGCCGAACGGAGAAGACTCGACGTGGTCGATGGAGTCCTCCCCAGCGCGACCGCTCAGCGTGTCTCCGTCAGCGCGAGCCCCGGGCTCCGCCAGACCTCCGAGCGAGCCCCGTGGTGGCGAAGTGCCGTCATCTACCAGATCTACGTGCGCAGCTTCGCCGACGGCAACGGCGACGGCATCGGTGACCTGGCCGGCGTCCGGAGCCGGTTGCCGTACCTGGTCGATCTCGGGGTCGATGCGATCTGGTTCACGCCCTGGTATGTCTCGCCCCTCGCCGATGGCGGCTATGACGTAGCCGACTACCGGGCGATCGACCCGGCCTTCGGTACCCTCGATGAGGCCGAGCGCCTGATCGCGGAGGCCCGCGGCCTGGGCATCCGGACCATCGTCGACATCGTTCCGAATCACGTCTCCGAGCGGCACCCCTGGTTCCAGGCGGCGCTGGCCGCCCGCCCGGGTTCGCCGGAACGGGCCCGCTTCTGGTTCCGCCCCGGACGCGGCACGGCCGGTGACGAGATGCCCAACCAGTGGGTCTCCAACTTCTCCGGGCCAACCTGGACCCGGACCACGAACCCGGACGGAACCCCCGGCGAGTGGTACCTGCACCTGTTCTCCTCCGAGCAGCCGGACCTGAACTGGGACCATCCCGACGTTCGGGCCGAGCACGAAGCCGTCCTGCGCTTCTGGTTCGACCGCGGCGTCGCCGGCGTCCGGATCGATTCGGCGGCCCTGCTGGTCAAGGACCCGGACCTGCCCGAGGTTCCCAGCGATCCCCGGCCAGGCGAGCACCCGAACACCGACCGCGACGAGCTCCACGATGTGTACCGGAGCTGGCGGGCGGTGGCCGACGCCTACGCCGACGAGCGGATCCTGGTTGGCGAGATCTGGCTGCCGGACATCGAGCGCTTCACCAACTACCTCCGACCGGACGAGCTCCACACGGCGTTCAACTTCGACTTCATGGCTCGCCCCTGGGACGCGCCCAGCCTCAAGGCGTCGATCGACAGCACGCTCGCGGCGCACCGGCCCGTTGGGGCCCCGGCGACGTGGGTCCTCTCGAATCACGACGTGACCCGGCCGGTGACCCGCTACGGTCGCAAGGATTCCTCGTTCGCGTTCGCAACCAAGCGGGCGGGCATTCCCACTGACCTGGAGCTGGGCCGGCGACGGGCGCGAGCGGCTGCGCTGCTGTGCGCCGCGCTGCCCGGCTCGCTGTACATCTACCAGGGCGAAGAGCTGGGCCTGAACGAGGTCCAGGACCTCCCGGCCCACCAGCTCCAGGACCCGATGTACCTGCGCTCGGGCGGCGAGGACCCCGGCCGCGACGGATGCCGCGTCCCGTTGCCCTGGTCGGGCAGCGCGTCACCGTTCGGGTTCAGCCCGCCCGGCGCGAGCGCCGAGCCATGGCTGCGCCAGCTCAGCAGCTGGGCGGGGATCACGGTCGAGGCGCAGGACGCCGACCCGGGCTCGATGCTGGCCCTCTATCGAACCATGCTCGCGATCCGTCGGGCCGAGCCCGACCTGGGCGACGGTCACCTCGACTGGCTCCCGTCGGCGCCCGGGGTGCTCGCGTTCCGGCGCGGGCCGGACTTCGTGTCGGTGACCAACATCTCGGATACGCCCATCGAGCTGCCCATCGCGGGTTCCGTCCTGCTGACCAGCGCCGAGCTGGTCGGCGGTTGCCTGCCTTCCGACGCGACGGCCTGGGTGCGCCCGGACCGCTCTCCCTCCCGAATCGAATCGGCCGTTCCTGCCGACGAGGAGAGCCGATGACGATGGACTGAGCACCAGACCGAATCGATTGGAGGAGGAGAAGCTCAGCAACGGCAAAGCCATACTGGGCGACAGATCGAGGTGAACAAGCACATGGCAGTCATGACGCATCGCGGGCTCAGGGCGCTGGCGTTGGCCGCTTCGGCCATCGTCGTCGTGAGTGCCTGCAGCGCAGCAACCACGACCACCGCGCCGACCAGCGCCGCATCGGCCGCTCCGGCAGCGACCAGCGAGCCGAGTGCCGCGGCCCACAAGCCGGTCACCATCACCGTCGCGAGCCTCCGTCCGGGTAGCACCCAGGACGCCTTCGACGCGTTCAATCTCCAGACCAGTCAGTTCGAGGCCAAGTACCCCTGGATCACGGTCAATGGCCAGGAATACAACTGGACGGCGCCCGACTTCACCGCCGCGCTCGCCGCCGGCACCCTGCCCGACGTCTACACGATCCCGTTCACCGACGGCAAGGGCCTGATCCAGCAGGGCCAGCTGGTCAACATCGACGCGCGGGTCCGGGCCCTGCCGTATGCCAGCAAGTTCAATCCGAACGTGCTCGTGAACGGACAGGACGCGACGGGCAAGATCTTTGCCGTGCCGATCCAGGCCTATGCCATGTCCCTGACCTATAACCGGACGCTGTTCACCCAGGCCGGCCTTGATCCGACCAAGCCACCGACCACCTGGGACGAGATCGAAGCCGACGCCAAGATCATCAGCACCAAGGACAACGTGGCCGGCTTCTCGCAGATGGCCACCCAGAACACCGGTGGCTGGCAGCTCACGACCCTGACCTACGCCCTGGGCGGACGGATGGAGTCGACCGACGCCAACGGCAAGACGACCGCCACGGTCAACAACCCCCAGACCAAGGCCGCGCTCCAGATGCTCCAGAAGATGCGCTGGACCGACGGCTCGATGGGCTCGACGTTCGACTACAACTGGGGAAGCATGAACCAGGGCTATGCCTCGGGCCAGGTGGGCATGTTCGTCGGCGGGTCCGACCTGTACACGACGCTCATCCAGAACGACAACCTGACCCCCGCGGACTACGGCATCACGACCATTCCCCTGGCCTCGGACCCGAACGCCGGCGTGCTCGGCGGCGGGACCCTGGCCGCGGTCAACGTCAACACCACCGAGGACCAGCGCGACGCAGCCGTCGACTGGATCGACTTCTACTACATGAACAAGCTGAACACCCAGGCCGGCGCTGTCGCCGACGCGCAGGCCCTGGTTGCCAACAAGCAGCCCGTCGGGGTGCCATCGCTGCCGATCTTCGACAAGGCCACCTACGACCAGTCCCAGCAGTGGATCAAGGACCTCATCAACGTCCCCACCGACCAGATGACCCCATTCACGAGCGGGATCTTCCAGCAGCCCCTGGTCAATGAGCCCCGGGTCAACACCCAGGACCTCTACGCCGCCCTTGACCCCGTGGTCCAGGCGGTGCTGACCGACAAGAATGCCGATATCGACGCGCTCCTGAACGCGGCCAACACCACGGTTCAGGCGATCATCGACAAGGGTTGACGCGCGGCGGCGAGGGCGGTGGCATGCCGCCCTCGCCGCTGCTTCGCAGAAAGGCAGACGCACCGAGCATGGGCCTTCGGGCGCAAGCGATCGCGGCCAGCAGCGCCCCTCTCGTCCGCCGCCAGCGTCGGGCATGGCTGACCAGGGACGGCCTCAGCACCCTCGTCTTCCTGCTGCCCCTGCTCCTGATCTTTGGCCTGTTCTCCTGGTTCCCGATCATCCGATCGGTGGTCATGAGCGTGCAGGTCACGAACCTGGTCTCCACGCCGCGCTTCGTCGGCCTCGACAACTTCGCCAACGTCCTGGCCGACCCGCTGTTCGGCAAGGCGGTCGCGAACACCGCCTATTTCGCCCTCCTGGCCTTGATCATCGGCTTCCCGATCCCGCTCGTGCTGGCGGTGATCATGAGCGAGGTCCGCCGGTTCAAGGGGATCTACAGCGCCCTTGCCTACCTGCCGGTGGTCATCCCGCCGGTCGTGTCGGTCCTGCTGTGGCGGTTCTTCTTCGACCCCCGGGCGGCGGGCGTGTTCAACACGATCCTTGGCTGGGTGGGCCTGGGTCCGCTGCCCTGGCTCCAGGATTCCGGTTGGGCCATGCCCTCGATCGTCCTCGAGGCCACCTGGGCGGCCGCCGGCGGGACAGTGATCATCTACCTGGCGGCGCTGCTCAGCGTGCCGTCGGAGCTGTACGACGCCGCTGACGTCGATGGCGCCACGATCTGGCAGAAGATCCGCTACGTCACCCTGCCGCACCTGCGGGCGGTCCTGCTGATCACCCTGATCCTGCAGCTGATCGCCACCGCCCAGCTGTTCACGGAGCCCTTCCTGTTCACGGGCGGTGGACCGGCGAATGCGACGATCACGGTGCTCCTGCTGATCTACCACTACGCGTTCCAGAACAGCCTGGGTGGCGACTACGGGATGGCGGCCGCCCTGAGCGTCATGCTCGCGGTCTTCCTGGGCGTCTTTACCGCCGGCTATCTGTGGCTCACCCGATCGTGGAGCACGACGTCGTGACGCTGTTGCGGCGCAATCGACGGCGGCGGACCCAGGCGACGGCCGAGCGGGGCCTGGTCTCCTACGCGGAATGGCGCCGGCCGGCGATTCGCTGGACCCTCCGGCTGATCCAGGGCGGGACCCTGCTCTTCCTGCTGGTCTTCGGCCTGGGGCCATTGCTTTGGCTGGCGAAGTCCTCGATCACCCCAACCCAGGACACGCTCCGCGCGCCGATGGCCCTGTTCCCCCACGGCTTCGACCT
Organism: Candidatus Limnocylindrales bacterium; assembly: GCA_035308745.1. Taxonomy (GTDB): domain Bacteria; phylum Chloroflexota; class Limnocylindria; order Limnocylindrales; family CSP1-4; genus Palsa-1033. The sequence goes on from DATGGC010000376.1 coordinate 6,080, forward strand.
GGGTTTCTTCGTCACCGCCTGGACCCAGACCCACATCGACCGCTACTTCCTGAACACGGTCTGGATTGCCCTCGGCTCGTGGTTCGTCCAGATCGCCACGGCCACGACGGCCGGTTACGCGCTGTCGGTCCTCCGGCCGAGGTTTGCCCGGGTCCTGACCGGGCTGGTCCTGGCGACCCTGTTCGTGCCCTCGATCGTGCTCCTGGTGCCGCTGTACCTGACGGTCGTGGACGTGCCCCTCCTCCACATCCGGATGATCGATTCGTTCTGGGCGGTGTGGCTGCCGGCGGGCGCCAATGCCTTCAACGTCATCCTGGTCAAGCGCTTCTTCGACAACCTGCCCCGGGAGATCTTCGAAGCCGCGCGGGTTGACGGCGCCGGCCCATTCCGCCTGTTCTGGTCGATCGTCCTGGCGATGTCCCGGCCGATCCTCGGCGTCGTCTCGGTCTTCGCCGTCATCGGGACGTGGAAGGACTATCTCTGGCCGCTGCTGGTGCTGCGCAATCCCGACATCCAGCCCTTGTCGGTCCGCCTGCCGACACTCCAGCCGACGACCGAGCTCGACATCTTCCTGGCGGCCCTGGCGATCGCGACCGTGATCCCGATCGGGGTGTTCCTGCTCTTCCAGCGCATGTTCCTGCGGGGCGGCGGCCTCGGCGGGGCGATCAAGGGCTGACGGCGGCGCTCGTCGTAGCCCTGGGCTCAGTGCGCCCGTTCACTTCAGCTTGAAGTTCGCCTTGTACGAGGTCCCGTCGGCGAGCCCGACCGTCAGGACGTAGCACCCCGCCGCGCTCGGTGTTTTCCAGGTGTAGACGTACTGGTTGGCCTTGCTGTCGTAGGCGAGGCTTGTCGCGGCATTCGTTCCGGACGGCAGGGCGCTGGTCGCGGTCCCGAACGTCGTGCACGAAACGCTCTGGACGGTGGTCGAGGCCACCGCCGGCAGGGCGCTGATCAACGCGCCGCCTGCGTCGCGCAGCTGGAACTTGACGGGATAGGCCTTGCCCGCGCTCCCGGTGTTGACCGTTGGTGGGTTGACGACCGGAGCCTGGAAGCCCGAGAACGTGATCGGCGCCACGTACGTCCGGACGACGGGCAACGCCAGGTTGCCGGCGACATCGAACGCGCCAAGGCAGGTGGCAACGGTCACCGGGATGCCCGCGACCCGCCCGGTGGCGGTGAGCAGGCTCGCGGCGACCTTCACGCCCGACAGGGCGTCCGTCGTCGTGCACACGGGGTGCACCGGGTAGCCGGTCAAGGTGACGACCGGGGCGGTGCGATCGATCCGGACGGTGGCCGTCGCCGAGCTGGTGTTACCGGCCAGGTCGGTCACCGAGCGGGTGACCGACGTGATCCCTTCGGTCGAGACGACCACCGGCGTTGGGCAGGCGCCGGAGGCCAGGCCGCTGCCCCCGTCGGTGCAGGTGAAGGTGACCGTGGCTTTGGCCACCAGGATGTTGAGCCAGCCGGCCGAGTTCGGTGCCGGCGAGATGGCCGCGCTGATCGTCGGTGGCGTTTGGTCGATCTTGACCACGACGCTCTTCGTGGTGCTGTTCCCGGCCAGGTCAACGACCGTGCCGCTGACCGTCGTCGCACCCGTGGCCGTCACGGTCTGGGGCGCGGGACAGGCCGACGCTGCGAGGCCGGAGCCGGTGTCGCCGCAGGTAAAGGTCACCGTCTCCGATGCCGCGTTGCTCCAGCCCGATGCATTCGGTGCCGGGGACACGACGGCGCTGATCGTGGGTGCCGTGTGGTCGAGCCGGACCGTGGCTGCGATCGTGGCCAGGTTGCCGGCCTGGTCCGTGACGCTGGCCGTGACCGGGTTCACGCCCTCGGTCGACACCGTGATCGGAGCCGGGCAGGCGCCCGAGGCGATCCCCGAGCCCGTGTCGGTACAGGTGAAGGTCACCTTGGCCGATGTCCCGTTGTCCCAGCCGTTGGCGTTGGGGACCGGGGCGACCGATGCGCTGATCGTCGGTGCCGTCCGGTCCAGCTTGATCGAGACGCTGGCCGTCGCCGTATTGCCGGCCACGTCCGTCACGCTGGCGCTGACCGGGGTCGTTCCTTCCGTGCTCACGGTGACCGGCACCGGGCAGGCCGTGGCCAGGCCGGAGCCGGCGTCGGAGCAGGTGAACGTCACGGTCTCGGAGGCGGCCGAGCTCCAGCCCGAGGCATTCGGCGGTGGGCTGACCGTCGCGCTGATCATGGGCGCCGTCTGGTCGATCTGGACGACCGCCGTCGCCGATGCGCTGTTGCCCGCTCGATCGGAAACCGACTCGGTTACCGTCGTCTGGCCCTCGGAGGAAATGACCTGGGGTGTGGGACAGGTTCCGGGCACGATCCCGGATCCGCTGTCGGAGCAGGTGAAGGTGACCGTCTCCGAGGCCGCGTCGCTCCAGCCGGCCGCGTTGGGAGCCGGGCTGACGGTCGCCGTGATGATCGGCGGGGTCGTATCCGTGCTGGCGTCGAAGTTGGCGGCCTTGTTCGAGGCGGTGCTGACGTTGCCGGCGGCGTCGACCGCCTGGATGAAGTACTCGATCCCGTCGCTCGGTCCAAAGGCGTGGCTGGCGTTCCCGATCCCGGACCAGGAGCCGTCCGACTGGAGGGTCAGGTTCACGAACTTCCAGCTGCCGTCGAAGTCGTGGAATCCGGCCAGGACCTGGGCCACCGGGCCCTCGCCGTCGGCGGCCGAGACCTTGAACGTGATCGAGCTCCCGCCCGCGGAGGCCGACGTCGTCGCGATCGTGGGCGGGTTGAAATCGGTCGACGACGTGGAGCCGTACAGGACGCTCAGGCCCACGCTGTCGAAGAGGCGCTGCCGGCCCGTGCCGTCCGAGGTCGAGCCGAGGAACTGGCCGGGGACGACGACCAGGCCCTGGGCCCGGCCGTAGGGCGCCGTCGAGTTCGTGATGGCGGCGATGCTCGCCGGCCACGCGGCGTCGCCGCTCTTGATCTCCGGCGACGAGGCCGAGAGATCGATCGTCGGGGTGTTCAGGACGGGATTGACGTTCTGCACGTCATGCGACGTCAGGGCGGTGATCAGGGCGCCGTGGGCGGTCAGGTTCGGCGTAACGACCGACTGGCTCGTCGCCGGCTGGATCGGCTCGTACTGGGTGACCTGGGGATCGAGGGTCGAGCCGCCCGGGCCGTTGACGACCCAGAAGCTGCCCCGGCCGGTGACGGTCTTCTGGGTGAAGGTCGACGCCACGGTCAGCGGCATGGCCTGGAGCCCGTTGATCGACGGGTCCGGGCCGATTGTGCCCATCGGTGCCGGTGCCGTGGGCGGGGGCGGCGGCGTGTTGCCGGTCGGGGCCGCCCCGACGTACCAGAACGGGAGCCCGTAGAAGGCGACCTGCTGGAGCACCTTGAGGTCGTAGACGCCGACCGCGCCGAGGCTGCCGTAATAGGCCTGCTTGGCATAGGCAAGGGCCTGGCCGGCCGTCAGCGACCCGTTGAGCTCCTCGGCATACAGGCCCATCAGCCGCTCGGAGTAGGCGACCGAGGAGGTGTCGCCGATGCCGTAGCCCGTGTTGGCGACATAGATCGACACGCCTGCCTGCGACAGGGCCTGGGCCCAGTCGAGCTTGAGGGCGGCGTCGGCCGAGGTCGTGCCCGGCACATAGGCATCAGGCACCGACAGGCCGGCGTGGCAGCCCATCGTGAACAGGATGTGGCCGGCAAGCTGCCCGGCGGCACTGGCCACCAGGTCGGAGTCCGACTCGAGCTGGCTCGACGTGCCCGCGTTGACGGCCGACGGCTCGAGCGCGGTGTGGTCGTAGTGGGCGTTGAGGGAATCGACGATCGGCGATGCGCCGCCGGCTGGGAAGAGCTTGCTCAGGAGATCGGCCTGGCTCCAGCCGGGCGTCGCGCCGGGCTGGTCGATCAGGGTGTCGATCGTGCGGCCGCCGTCGCCGGTAGCCAGCCGGTCCGCCACGGCCTGGGCGCCATCGGCCAGGAAGTCGTAGCCCGCGACCAGGCCGGTCTTCGTGTCCAGGGTGCCCTTGTTGGTGACATATGACTCGAGCTGGCTGCCGATATCGCTCGGCGATTCAACGAGCCGGCCGACGGCCATCTGGGGGACGAACAGGTTGTTGCCATCGCCGGTCGGGGTCGGGTTCGGATCGCCATAGACGTCGTCGGTCAGGGTCTCCGAGGCGGCCTCCGCGGCCGAGATCGGGTTCGTGGCCGTGAACGTCGAGGCGTACTCGGATTCATTGCTGACGCGGGTGAGGTCGGGGACCCGGCCCATTGGCACGATGTCGTCCCCGCCCACGATGGTGATGTACGAGATGCCCGGGGCAGTGGCCCGGATCGAGTGGATCACGCCGGTGATCTGGGCGGCCACGGCGTTCGCGCCGGCCACGCTGCACGGATTCGAATCCCAGGCGCTGTAGGCGCCCGCAACGCCGGGGTAGGCCTCCAGCGGGATCACCGCCGGGACCACCCCCAGCTGCGGGTTGGCGGTCAGGTAGCTGACGAGGTCCGCGAGCTGTCCGGCGAGGGTGTCCTCGGCGGCCTGGCCGTAGGTGGCCACGATCCGGCCCGGATCGGTCAGGAACAGGGTATTCACGTTGGCCGCGATCGACGGGATCATGCCGGCCGAGCCGTAGCTATTCGTGAACGAGCGAGGCGGGCAGGAGGCCTCAGCCGGCGGCGAGGTGACCCGGGCCCGGAGGAGGTAGGGGTCGTTGGAGGTGGCCCCGTTGTAGCCGGTCACGGCGACCACGTAGTCGCCGGTCACCGGCGCGATCGCGCCGACGCTCTCCGGATCGGTCCCGCGATGCTGCGAGATCGAGATCGGGGTCATCGGCGGAACCGGCGTGGGCGTGCCGGTCAGCGTATTGATGTAGCCCTTGTCAAGCTGGAGGTCGCCCAGGGCCTGGGTCGCGATCGAGTGGGCGGCCTGGCCGACGCCTAGACCGGGATCCTCCACCAGCAGGCCGGGCAGCTTGCTCGTCGACGGCGGGAACAGCGTTGGCGAGGTCGAGATTCCGGGCGGGCCGTACAGCACGAGGTCCGCGTCGAGGGGCAGGTTGGTCAGGTCGGCGCTGATCCGGCTGCCCGCCCGGACGTTCGGCAGGTAGTACCAGTCGAGGTCGCCGGGGTAGCTGATATAGCCGGCGACCATCGCGTCGATGTACGTCGACGCAGCACCGGTGCACGACGGCGAGGTGCCGGAGCAGCCGGCGGGATTGATCGGGAAGGCGATCTGGTCGCTGCGGCCCGAATCCTCGATCGTGGGGTCCTCGATCGGCGAGTTCGGCTCGGCGGCATCCTGGACGGCCGGGCCGCCGCCGCTGGCAGTGCTGATCAGGGTGCCGTCCAGGGCCCGCATCTCGAAGTCGACGTCGTTCGCCCCGAGATGCAGGCTGTTCTCGTAGGTGAGCTCGAACGACTCGAGCGACCCAGCTGGGATCGAGGGGAACTCGAACACGACGCGCTGTCGCCCGTCGGGATCGATCGAGGTCTGGGCCGCGCCGAGCGCGGCCGTATTGCCACCGGGCGCGACGGCCAGGAACTGGGCGCCCAGGGGCAGGACGGCGTCGATCAACACCGGCGGGCTGGGCTGCATGTCCGGATTCTCCGGGCCGAGGAGCCGCATCGTGAAGCAGGTCGGCAGGTTCGTGATGAAGCCCGACCCGATCGGAGTTCCGCTCGTGCCACAGCCGGAGCCGTAGCCAGCGAGGAACCCGCTGGAAGGCTGGATCATCGAGCGCCCGGGCGTGCTCAGCCCCAGGCTCGTGATCGGGAAGTTCTCGAACGGGAACTGGGCCGGCGGGACAAGGCCGAGGAGCACGTCGCCCAGCGAGACCGAGTCGTCGAGGTACTGGGCCAGCTCACCAAGGGTGATCTGCGCGCCGGTGCTGTTGGTCCACACGCCGAGCTCGCCGAGGGTGATCTCGTGGCCGGTGTTGTCGGTGTACGTGCCGATGTCGCCGAGCAGGTAGGCATCGAAGGTGGCCGGGTCCGAGAGGTGGTCCGAGAGGTCGCCCAGGATCAGGGCGTTCACGCCGGTCGCCTCGTCGAGGCGGAGGTCGCCAAGCGTGATCGGCGGCGCCGAAGCGCTGAGCGCGCCCTCGAGCCCGGCGACGGTCAGCGGCGGGGCGCCCGCGCCGGCGAGGTCGAGGCGCAGGTCACCGAGCTTTGGGTCGAGTGCTGACCCGGCCAGGAGCTGGCCGAGGGTCACGTTGCCGAACGCGGACCCACCGATATCGGCCAGGGTGGCCGAGGAGAGGATCTCGCCCGCCGTTTCGGCGTCGCCGAGCGTCTCACCGGCCGGGCAGGTCGTGACGCAGGCATCGATGTGGCCCGGATTTGCGGTGGCGCTCAGGAGGATTCCGGCGAGCGGTCCGCCCGCGATCGTCAGCTGCGTCAGCAGGGTTGTCCCGATCGGCGCTGTGCCCCAGGCGATCGCGCTCAGCGGCATCGTCGCGAGGCCCGATGCCGCGAGGTCGATGTCGTGGAGCGGAATGTCGTGGAGCGGGGCGTCGGCAAAGGCAATGTCGTGGAGCGGGATCGCGCCGACGGGTGAGGTGGCCAGGTTGATGTCGTGGAGCGGGATGTCGTGGAGCGGCGAGGCGACCCAGTCGATGTCGTGGAGCGGGATGTCGTGGAGCGGCGAGGTGGCCAGGTCGATGTCGTGGAGCGGGATGTCGTGGAGCGGCGAGTTGACCATGTCGATGTCGTGCAGTGGGATGTTCGTGAGCGACGAGACCTCGAGCACGATGTCGTGGAGCGGGATGTCGTGCAACGGCGAGGTGCTCAGGTCGATGTCGTGGAGCGGGATGTCGTGCAACGGCAGGTCCTTGAGCGCGGCGCCCTGGATGCTCACGCCCAGGAGTGACATGCCGGCCAGGCTGGCGGCGCTCGGGCAGCTGCCGGCCTGGGCCTGGTTCAGGCGGTAGCACCAGCGGTCCGCGGCGGTCATATCGGCGGCCGGCTCGCCCGGCTGGAGTGGGATCTGGATCGTGGTGATGTCGGCGCCACCGAAGGTGAACGCATCGAGGGGCAGGTTGGCCAGGGCGCTGCCGGACCAGTCAATGTCGGCCATCGTGATCGAGCCGAGACCGGCGGGCGCCGGCGAGAGCTGGGTGAGCTGGCTCCAGGTGACGTTCTGGAGGGGCACGCCCTGGAGCACGGTCGAGCTCAGCAGGTCCTGCCAGCTCTTGGGCGAGGTCGAGCGGCTGAGCGGGATCGTCGACAACGGGATCTGGATCGGCAGGTTCTCGAGATGGAGCGAGACGACCGTGGTGGCGGCCAGGTTCGAGCCGGACAGGTCCGACTGGAGGATCGCGGCGCCCTGGATCCCCGCCGTCCCGGCCGTGGCGGTCACCGAGGCCGGGTCCGGGTTGGCCGGCTGCTCGCCGGCGACCGCCGGGACCGCCAGGTTGACGATGCCCGCCGGAGCCGCGGCGTTCGACGAACCCCCGTTGAGGCCGCCGTCCCAGGTGGCGTACTCCGGGGCGTCGGCCCGGACAACCTGGGCGGGGACCACGGCGACCAGCCCGGCCCCGGCCGGCAGGGCCGCCAGCAGGCCCGAGACGACCAGGACGAGGGCGCGCGGGAGCAGGCGACGGAACGCCACGATGATTGAACCCTCCAACCGCGGCGCCGGGACGGCCGCGCTGACCATGATCTGCGGCTGAAATCGGCGAGCGTTCTCCCCACGCACGTCCCGCGACCGGCCGTGCCCCTGGCCGGTCCCGGAACCGTACGGTCCGGACAGACCGTTGTCCAGCAGGTTCTGGCGTTCGGGCTGCCGTCTTTGCGACACTGCATCGGTGACCGACGAGATAGCGGTGTCCAAAGGCACCAGACGACACCGCTCCGATCAGGCAGGCGAGGATCGGACCCGTCCCTACGTGCCGCGAATCGCGGCTGACTGGCTGGCCGTCGATCCGCTGGCGACCCACCGGCGGATCGACGGCACCCTCCTGTTCGCAGATATCGCCGGCTTCACCCGTCTGTCCGAGCGACTGGCCAGTCGCGGCCGAGCCGGCGCCGAGGAGGTGGCTGGCCTCATCGGCGCGGTCCTGACCGCGCTCGTGGCCGAGCTCGAGTCCCGCGGCGGCGACGTCCTGATCTTTGCCGGGGATGCCCTGATCGTCCTGTTCGACGGTGGAGGGGCCGCCGCCCGGGCCGTCCAGGCCGCGGCCGCGATCCGCCAGTGGTTCGCCGCCCGGGGTTCGATCTCCACCTCGGCCGGCGCGGTGACCCTGCGCGTCTCGATCGGCGTTGCCAGCGGGCCGGTCGACCTCGTCCTGGCCGGAGCCGAATCGCGCGGCCTGTTCGTGGCGGGTCCGACGACAACCGAGATGGTCCGCCTCGAGCGCGCCGCGGAGGCCGGCCAGATCCTGCTCGACCGGGCGACGGCCGATTCGATCGACCCCGGTTGGCTCGGCGAGGTGCATCCAGCCGGCCGGCTACTGCGCCACATCCGTCCCCGCCCGGCCGTGCCCCCGACGCTGGGCACGGCACCGGACGTGGACCTCACCAGCCTGCTGCCGGTTCAGCTGCGCCCGTTCCTGGGCGCAGCCGACGGAGGGTTGGAAGGCGAAAACCGTCTCGCCACCGTCGCCTTCATCCTGGCCGGCGACCTTGATGCCCGGCTGGCCGGTGCGCCGGAGGCGGTCGTGGCCGACCTCGAGGCCCTCTATCGGACCGTCGCGAACGCGTCCGATCGCCATGGCGTGACCCTCCTCGGGACGGACGCAACTGCCGACGGTGTGACCCTGTTCATGGCCGCCGGCGCTCCAGTGGCCACCGGCCAGGACGAGGAGCGGATGCTGCGCGTCCTGCGCGAGGTCCTGGATTCGCCCCAGGCCAGCGTCCTGCGGCTGAGGGCCGGCGTGAATCGCGGGCCGGTCTTTGCCGGCGACCTCGGGGCGCCGACGCGCCGGACGTACACGGCGATGGGCGACACGACCAACCTGGCGGCCCGGATTGCCGCCCGGGCCGCACCGGGCGAGCTCCTCGCGACGGCCGACGTCCTGTCCGGGTCGGCGGTCGATTTCGAGAACGAGGCGCTGCCGGCCTTCGCGCCGAAGGGCAAGCGCAATCCGGTCGTGCCGTACCGGGTCGGTCGCCTCGTCAGCCGGCAGGCCCGGACACCCGCCCGCCTGCCGCTCGCCGGCCGGGATTCCGAGCTCGGCCTGCTGGCCGGCGCGCTTGGCGAGGCCGGCCGGGGCAACGGCAGCGTGGTCGCGATCGTCGGCGATCCCGGTTCGGGCAAGTCCCGTCTCGTCCAGGAGCTGATGACCGACGGTCGGATCGGATCGCGCCTGGTCGCCCGATTCACGCCGACCGACGAGGCGACGCCCTATGGAGGCGTGCAGGCCGGCCTGCGCGAGCTGGCTGGGATCGATATCGAGGCCGAGCCTGCGGTGGCCGGCGTCCAACTCGCCCAATGGGTCGAGGGCCTGGCGCCCGGGCTGATCCGCTGGCTGCCGCTCCTGGCGATCCCATTCGGTGCGTCCGTCCGCGAAACCAGCGCGGTGACTCGCCTCGAACCCGCATTCCGACGTCGCCAGCTGCACGACGCGTTCGTCGAGCTGCTCGGGCTGGCCCTTGGGGCCCCGGCGGTGCTGGTCCTGGAGGATCTCCACTGGGCCGATGAAGCGTCGTTCGCCCTGCTCGAAGCGCTGGCCGAGGTGGCCCACGGCAAGCCCTGGCTGGTGATCGGGCTTCAACGGCCCGGGTCCCGGCCGTTCGGTGACTCGACCACGATTCGGATCGACCTGCCGCCGCTCGGCCCGGATGCCGTGATCCGGGTTGCCCTCGCCGCGTCGGGCACGGCCGCGCTGTCCGACGCGGACCTCGCCGTGATCACCGAGCGGGCCGCCGGCAATCCGCTCTTCGCCCGCGAGCTGGCGAGCGCGGCGGTGGCGCGGGGGAACCTGGAGGAGCTGCCCGACCGGCTCGAAACGCTACTGGCAAGCCGGATCGATCGTCTCGACGGGCGGCGCCGAGCTCTCCTCCGACGAGCGGCCGTGCTGGGCCGGACGGTCGACCTGGAGCTGCTCGGCGAAGTCCTCGAGGACGACGACGTCAGCTCCGACGGGGATGCCTGGATCGGCCTCGACGATTTCGTCGCCCGGGTCGACTCGACGAGGGTTCGGTTCCGCCACGACCTGGTCCGGGTGGCCGCCTACGAGGGCCTCTCGAACGCCAGCCGGCGAACGCTCCACGCCCGGCTGGCGACGGCCATCGAGCGCCGGGCAGGCGCGGACACGGATGTGGTCGCGAGCGTCCTGGCTCTCCACTTCGAGCGTGGCGGACTACCCGAGCCTGCCTTCCGGTACGCGAGCCGCGCGGGTGACATCGCGCGGAGCCGCTATGCCAATGCCGATGCTTCGGCACTCTTCGGCCGGGCGCTTGCCTGTGCGGCGGTGACCTCGTCCCTGCCGGCTGCGGACGTCGCGGCCGTGGCCGAGGCACGGGGCGACGTTGCCGAGTTGGCCGGCCGATACGAGGAGTCGCTGGACGGCTACGCCCGGGCTCGCGGCCTGCGCCGGCTAATCGCCGCGGACGCCTCCGTGGAGGCGAAGGGCGGAGTTGATGCGGCGTTCACGGCCGCCCAGCTTGCCCGCAAGACGGGGGTGGTCTGCGAACGGGCCGGACACTACACTCGCGCGCTCGCCTGGTACACCCGCGGCCAGCACCAGCTCGATGGTGCTCTCGGGGATGGGGTCGAGTCCCTGCGCATTCGGCTGATGCTCGACCGGGCAGGGATTCGCTTTCGCCAGGGCCGCTGGGCCGACTGCATCCGGATCGCCCTGCCGGCCGCCGACGCTGCGGAGCGGACCGGCGATCGAGCCCTGCTCGCCCACGCCTGGTACCTGCTGTATGCAGCCTATGGCGTCCTGGGCAGTCCCGAGGCAGCCCGCTATCGCGACCTCCCGCTGCCCATCTACGAAGAGCTTGGCGACCTCGTCGGCCAGGGCAACGTCCTGAACAACCTGGGGATCCAGGCCTACTTCGAAGGGCGCTGGGACGAGGCCCTGGCCATGTACCGCCGGAGCAAGGAGGCGAAGATCCGCACGGGCGACGTGGCGAAGGCGGCGACCCAGTCGAACAACGAGGCCGAGATCCTGTCCGACCAGGGCCACTATGCGGCAGCCGAGGAGCTCCTCCGGGATGCCCTGCGGGTCTGGCGGGCGGCGGGCTACGAGATCGGGATCGCCCTGGCGACCAGCAACCTGGGCCGGGTCGCCGCCCGGGCCGGCCGGCACGACGAGGCGCTGGGCATCCTGGCCGAGGCGGTCGATCGGTTCGCGCGGATCCGGGCCGCCGGCTACGTCGACGAGACACGGACCCGGGTCGCCGAATGCCTGGCCCTTGCCGGCCAGGCTGTTGCAGCCGAGACGGTTGCACGGGAGACGCTGGAGCGGGTTCGCCGGGTCTCGGAGACCGGCATCCCGGAGGCGCAGCTCGAGCGAACGCTGGGCTGGTGCGCCGTCGAGCTCGACGATCGCGAGGCGGCCCGTGCCCACCTTGACGCCAGCCTGCGCGTGGCCCGCGGGCTCGGCGCGAGCTTCGAGGTGGCCACGACGCTGCGGTCGCGGCAGATCCTCCTTGCGCCGGGTGCCGTCGAAGCCGTCGAGGAGGCTCGTGAAGCCGCATCGATCCTGGCCGGCCTCGGGGTCATTGCCGTGCCCCTGCCGGCGGCAGTGGCCGGCTCGGCGCCGACCGCGTGACCCCGACGGCGTGACGCCAGGTCATCCGCGCCGGCCGGGGAGTGCCACGTCGCTGCAAGCCCCGCTCGTGCGCGCGCAGGCCGCCCGCAAGGCCAAGCGTGGCACGCTCCTCGGGTCAAGGAGGACCGCATGTCAACAACGATTCGACATTGCCCAAAGTGCGGACACGACGACCTGCGCGAGCAGTGGGATTCAGTCGACCAGGCGCTCAGCAGCGGCGCGATGAGTGCCACCTGGGTCTGCCCAAGCTGTTCGTGGCCCGAGCCCGAGATCGTCGAGCTGTCGCAGCCGGAGACCGTCCCGGCGGAGGGCCGATGAGCACCACCCTGGCCGCGTCGCCTGACGAGCTGGTGATCGAATATCGGCTCGGCGACGTGGACGTCATCCGGGTGGCGGTCGAACCGGAGCCGGCGGACGTCGTTGAGTTCAAGCGCCAGCTCAGCCTCGAGATGCTCGAGGCGGGCCCGGGCAGCTCGGCCGCCGAGCGGGCCATGGCCATCGCCCAGTTCGGTGGTGAGCATGGCTACGTCAGCCGCGCCCGGGCAGAGGATGACGCCCAGTCCAGCTGGACCGTCCACCTCGGCCGGGTCGAGGAGACGGGCGGCGCGAGGAGCTGACGGCCTTCAGCGAGGCGGACCCGGGCGGGCCCGGGCCCTATCCTTGGATGAACGTGGCCGCCATGCGCCGCGGTCCGGCTGAGGGTGCGTTGCGTTGAGCGTCCTGCGCTGGGGGATCCTGTCCACCGCCAACATCGCCGTGGAGAAGGTGATCCCCGGGATGCGAGCGGCGAGGCGCGCCGAGGTGCTCGGGATCGCCTCGCGTGACCAGGCCCGGGCCCAGGCGACCGCCCTACAGCTCGGCATCCCGCGTGCCTACGGCTCCTACGAGGGGCTCCTCGCGGACCCCGACATCGACGCGGTGTACGTGCCCCTGCCCAACCACCTCCATGCCCAGTGGGCGATCGCCGCGGCCCGGGCCGGTAAGCACGTCCTGTGCGAGAAGCCGCTGGCCATGACCGCCGCCGAGGCCCAGACGATCGTGGACGCCGCGCGCGACGCCGGCGTTGTCCTGATGGAAGCGTTCATGTACCGCCAGCACCCATCGTGGGTCGCCGTCCGGGAGCTGATTGCCTCGGGCCGGATCGGGCGGCTGTCGGCCGTCGACTCGTGGTTCAGCTATCACCTCGATGACCCGACCAACATCCGGAACATCCGCGCAGTCGGCGGCGGCGCCCTGTACGACATCGGCTGCTACTCGATCAACCTGTCGCGGATGCTGTTTGGCGAGGAGCCGGACTCGGTTGCGGCCACGATCGTCCGCGACCCGGCCAGCGGCGTGGACATCCTGACCAGCGCCCTGCTGGCCTTCCCGAGCGGCGTGGCCACGTTCACCTCCGCCACCCGGGTCGAACCCGACCAGCGCGTCAGCATCTACGGCACGACCGGCCGGATCGAGATCGAGATCCCGTTCAACATCCCGCCCGGCCTGCCGACCCGCGTCTTCGTCATCGCCGGCGGCGATCCGCCGGTGGCTCCCGATCGGGAGGTCCTCGAATTCGCCCCCGCGGATCCGTACGGGGTCGAGGTCGATCGGTTCGCCGATTCGGTCCTCGACGGCCAGCCCGTGCCGGTCTCGGGCGAGGACTCGGTGGCCAACATGCGGGTGATCGAGCGCCTGTTCGCGGCTGCGCAATAGACGAGTGCGACGAGGCGCCCGCCCCGAGGTCGTCGCGCTTGCCGCCCTGCTGCTCGCGGCGGGCGTCGCGGTCGTGGTCCTGATTGCGACGGCCAACGAAGGCAGCAGCGCGCTCGTTCCGACGCCCACGCCGGTCCCGGTCGTCCAGACCCCGAACCTGGGTCCGGCCGCGGCCTACGCCAGCCATGTCGACGCGACCTTCTACACCCTCAGTGCGATCTTCGAGGACGCCGAGGGAGGTTCGCTGGAGCAATTCGCGGGTGACTCGACGTTCGCCCGGGACGAGGAGCTGTGGATCGATGCCCAGCCCCGCCTGCCCTGCCTGACCGCGGCCGCCAATCAGTGGGCCCGGGCGATCGCCGCCTTGAAGGCGGCCATGGACACGTCGGTCCGAGCGTACCAGTCCGACGACGCAACCGCCCTCGCCTCGTTGAGCGCGAAGACGGACCCGGTGCGATCGACGCTGCTGACCGCCAAGCAGGCCGTCGATGAGGCGGCCGCCCGCTGCTGACCGCCGGTTAGCTCGGGCCGGTCGCCTCGTCGCGGGCCCGGGCCAGGGTGCTCCGGATCAGCTCGCTCGACTGGGCGCCGGAGATCCCGAAGCGGCGGTCGACCACGAAGAACGGCACGCCGCTGATCCCGAGCTCGCCGGCCTCCCGAATGTCGTCCGCCACCTCGCCCGCGTAGGCGTCCGAGGCGACGACCCGGCGGGTCTCGTCCTCGGGCACGCCGACCTCGACCGCGAGGCGGACGAGCGTGTCGGGGTCATCGAGCACCTCGCCATCGACGAACTGGCCGCGGAAGAGCCGCTCGTGCATCTCGGGCCCCCGGCCATGGGCCTTGGCCAGGTGCTCGACCCGGTGGGCGTCGAACGTGTTCACGGTGACGTAGCGCTCGAAGTGGTAGTCGAGGCCTTCGGCCGCGGCGAGTGCGGTGACCCGCTCGTTCATCGCTGCGACCTGCTCCGGGGTCGCGCCGAGCTTGTCGGCCAGCGACTGATCGTGGTTGCGGCGCACGCCGCGGGGGATCGTCGGATCCAGCTGGAAGCTTCGCCAGGTGACCCCGACATCGTCGCGGCCGTCGAAGCCCTCGAGCGCCCGTTCGAAGCGCCGCATGCCGATGTAGCACCACGGGCACGCCACGTCCGACCAGATCTCGACCCTCACCATCGCCTCACCATCGCCGGTTCCGTGTGTCGTTGTTCACGCAACCATCCTACGGCAGATCGACGACCCGCGACGCTTGCGGCGTGTGCCTTGGACTCGATTTGACGGCCCCGGCCGGGTCGGCGATCATCGGTGCACAACCGAATAGCTCTATCAAGAGTGGCGGAGGGACCGGCCCGTTGATGCCACGACAACCTACCGGCGCAGAGCCGGCAAGGTGCCAATTCCGGGCAGGTCCGCCTGCACGATAGGGATCCCTCGAAACCCTTCCGTGCAGGAAGGGTTTTTCGTTTCGCAGAGAGGGGTTCCGCCATGACCTACGCTCGAGGCGCTCATCTCGTCGGCAGCCTGGCCGCCGCCAACGCAACCGAGGCCTTCAGCCAGACGGCTTCGACCCTGGGTCATCACCTGCGCCGGGCCAGTGATGGTGAGACCGGCCCACGCAGCCAGTGGATCTGGTGGCAGATCGACAAGCTCCAGGCGGTCCCGGGGATCAAGCTCGGTGACGTGCAGGTCAACCCGGATACCGGCAACCCCGACTACTCGGTCTTCCCCGGGCTCGAGGTGGGGGAGGGTGTCGTGATCCCGCCGCGCGCCCTGGGCTACGCCGATGCCGCGATCGCCTCGTACGCCGAGTTCGTCCGGCTGCGGACCAGCGGCACGATCCCCGCGGGGGTCCGCTTCCAGGTCAGCATCCCGACCCCGTTCGCGGTGGTCGTCGCCTGGGCCGCCCCGGCTGCCCAGCTCCGCCTGTGGGCGCCGTTCAAGCAGGCGCTGTACGCCGAGGTGGCCGCCATCCAGGCGGAGATCCCGGCCGAGGACCTTGCGATCCAATGGGATGTGGCCGTCGAGATCGGCGCCCTGGAGGCCGCCTTCAAGCCGGCGCCCGAGCTGGCCGGCTATGACCGGATCGTGGCCGAGCTGATCGATTGCGCCCGCCAGGTCAAGCCACCGGCTGAGGTCGGCTTCCATCTCTGCTACGGCGATTACAAGCATCGCCATTTCGTCGCGCCCAGGGACCTCGGGCTGCTCGTCCGGATCGCCAACGACATCGCGGCCGCGGCCCCGTACCAGTTCGTGCACATGCCGGTCGACCGGGACAACGGCCTCGAGGCGGCTTACTTCGCGCCCCTCGCCAAGCTCGCCGTGGGCGACGCCGAGCTGTCGCTGGGGGTGATCGACTACGAGAACGACAGCGCCCGGATTGACGCCCTGGTGGCCGCGGCCGACTCGGCCGAAACGCCGTACCTCGTCGCGACCGAGTGCGGCATGGGCCGGATCGGCGAACGGGGCGAGCCGGTCACCCTGGCCGACCTGCTCGGCCAGCACGCCCGGGTGGCGGAACCGATCCGCTAGGGGGCTTCGTCCCGGCCGGGCCTAGCCGCGGCCGATGAACGGCATCTTGGTGGCCATCACGGTCACGAACTGGACGTTCGCCTCGAGCGGCAGGCTGGCCATGTGGACCACCGTCCGGGCAACGTCCTCGACGTCGATCGTCGGCTCGGCGGCGATCCGGCCGTCGGCCTGGAGCGTGCCCTGGACCATCTCGCCGGCCATCTCCGTCCGGGCGTTGCCGATGTCGATCTGGCCGCAGGCGATGTCGTAGGGCCGGCCGTCGAGCGAGGTGGACCTAGTCAGGCCGGTGATCGCGTGCTTGCTCGTGACGTAAGCCGCGGTCAAGGGCCGGGGCGCGTGGGCCGAGATCGAGCCGTTGTTGATGATCCGTCCGCCCTGCGGCCGCTGGGCCTTCATCAACCGGAATGCGCCCTGGGTCATCAGGAAGGTCCCGGTCACGTTCGTGGCCAGGACTGCCAGCCAGGTCGCGAGCGGGAGGTCCTCGATCGGCGTCGGCGGGGCATTCTGGCCGGCATTGTTGAACAGCAGGTCGAGCCGCCCGAAGCGTTGTTTGACCACGTCGAAGAGCGCCGCGACGGACGCCTCGTCGGTCGTGTCGGCCGGAACGGCCAGGGCGTCCTGGCCGGCCGCCCGGCAGCTCGCCGCGGTCGCCTCGAGGGGCTCCGCCCGCCGCCCGACCACGACCAGCGTGAAGCCTGCCGAGGCCAGCGCGATCGCCGTCGCCCGGCCGATCCCGGACCCGGCTCCGGTCACGAGTCCCACGCGGTTGGCTGCCATGCGTTCCGTCTCGCTCCGCCGGGCGGTCACGCGCCGCCCGCTGTCCGAGCCATTCTGGACCGATCGCGTCGACTGGTTGGGTCGACCGGTTGGTCCGTAACGCATTCGGCTCGCCCCCGTTTCTCCATCACCGATCGATGTGCTTGGGGCCTCCGGACGTTGAGGGAACGCTCCGCAGGCGGCTCGAGCACCCACCCAGAACGAGGAGGCGAGCGTCTCATGACCGTCCCCATTCGTCGATTCACCACGGCCGCCGTTGCCGGGATGCTGTTGGCGGCCCTGCTCGGCGGCTCGGTTGCCGCCGCCTCGGGCCGAGCCACGCTCACGGGCAGCACCCCGGCCTGGGCGACGGCGTCGAACTTCAAGGGCGCGACGTCAAGCACCGACAACGTCGGGTTCCGCGTCTATCTCGGCTGGAACAACCCGGCCGGTGCGGCAGCTCTCGCCGCTGCGGTCTCCAACCCGAAGAGCGCCTCGTACGGCAAGTACCTGAGCGCCGCCCAGTTCCGCCAGCAGTTCGCGCCCAGCCAGGGCAGCGTGAACGCGGTCAAGAGCTGGCTCCGCAGCCAGGGCTTCAGCATCGACTACACGCCGACGAACAACCTGTACGTCGCCGCCGAGGGCACGGTC
>DATGGC010000377.1:0-1742 GCA_035308745.1 Candidatus Limnocylindrales bacterium
GGACGTCGGGGCGGGCGCGATAGACCGCGCGATGGACGGCGATGTCGGAGCTCGGCCGGGGACCGCTGCCTTCCCCGTAGCCGGCCTCGACGCCGGACACTCCGTCGCCTTTGGGCTCGGGGTCGAGCGGCACGAGGAGCAGGTCCTCGACGCTCAGCTCGTCCTTGCGGAAGCCCGACGGCGTGACCAGGAGCTGGTCGCCCAGGCGGATTGAGAGATTGCCCTCGGCCGCGACGATCAGGCCCCGAGCCCCGAGCCGGGCACCGGCCCGGACGATCGACTCGGCCGCTTCGAGGTGTTCGAATGGGTCCATCCCCGTGATCATCGGGCATCCGCGCCGCGTGCGTTCGGGTGGGAGGCTCGTCGCGGCCAGGCGCCGTGACAGATTCCGTCCCGAGCCGCGGTACGGTCGGGGTCGGCGGCAAATCGGCGTCCAACCTGTGGCCGGCGGGGTGTACCGGCCCGGTTTCGTGCGTGGCCGCGGGCCGGCCGGCCTGATCCGCCGCTCGGAACCAGCTGGAGCCGACCATAGCGCCGCCCCGGGCGGAATCTGTCAGCGCATCGGCTCACCGAGCTGAGCTTGGCTCGAATGTCGCCGGCAGACACGCTACCTGCGGGTTTGGGCGTTCATCGTGTCTGCGTTGCGCCCCTGGCACGCGCCGGGGTGCCCCTGGCACGCGACGCCGCACGAGAGGCGACGAACGCCGCTCAGCCGCGGGGCCGGCGCTTCTCCGGGTCGTACAGCGCCGGCTCGCCGACCGTCGCTCCGACGGTGCGGCCCGCGTCGGCCTCGCCGATGGCTACGGCAACCCGCGTTCCGGGGACGGCCGCGGCCCGCTCGAGGATCGCCAGGGCGATGGTGCCCAGGCGGGGCGAGCCCGTCGGGCTGGTTGCCGTGCCGACCGGTGCGCCGTCGAGGGTGACCTCCGCGCCGGCCTCGGGCACCTCGTCGCCGTCGATCGTCAGCGACGTCAGGCGGAGGGCCGGCTCGCCGCGATCGCGTTCGGCCCGGATCGCCGCGTCGCCGTGGAACGAGCGGCCGTCAATCTTCATGAATCGCTCGAAGTTGATGTCGAACGGGCTCGACTCGCCGGGGGTGTAGTCATACCCGGGCAGGATCATGCCCGACTCGATGCGCAGCACGTCGAGGGCGTCGAAGCCGTAGGGCCGGACCTCGCCCGAGGCGGTGAGCGTCCGCCACAGCGGCTCGGCGTGCTCGGGGCGGACGAAGAGCTCGTAGCCGATCTCGCCGGACAGCCCCGTTCGGGCGATCCAGGCCGGGACCGGCCCGACCTGGACAGGTTCGGGCAGGAACCGGAAGTAGGGCAGAGTTGCCAGGTCGACGGCCACGTGCCGCTGGAGGATCTCGCGAGTGCGCGGACCCTGGAACTGGACGTGGGGCAGGTCATGGACGATCAGCTCGATCGTCACGTCGAGGCCGGCCGACACCTCCCGGAGATGATCGCCGAGGTCGAACCGGTTGGTCATGAACCAGACGTGGTCCGGGGCGAAGACGTAGACGGTGGCGTCGTCGATGATCCGGCCCTGGTCGTCGAGGAGGGGCGCATAGCGCACCCGACCGGGGCCGTAGGCCAGGACGTCGTTGGCGATCAACCGGTCGGCGGCGCGCAGGGCGTCGGGGCCGTGGAAGTCCCACTTGATCAACGCCGAGCAATCCCAGATCCCGGCGCCGTCCCGGACGCTGGCGTACTCGCCGTCGCGATCCCCGAAGCCGGTCGTCC
>DATGGC010000378.1:0-6743 GCA_035308745.1 Candidatus Limnocylindrales bacterium
CGGCCGGACCCCGTCGGTGAAGCGCGTCAGCGCCTCGTAGGCGACAACCTCGCGATCGGTAAGGGTCGAGATCGCCTGGAAGACCGGCATGAACGCCCGGTCGGCGATGATCGCCTCGATCAGGCTCCGTGCGTCGGCAACCTCCCGCCGGGCAAGCAGGGCCGGACCGAGCAGCGCGGTCGCCGTGGCCGCCACCTCGCCGGCCACGGGCAGGTCGTTGATCAGGTGCAGGGCAACGGCCGGATCGCTGGTGCCCAGCCCGAGCAGGCCGATCAAGTCGTCGCCGCTGCGCATCGGCGCGTAGACGGTGGCCGCCAGGCCAATCCCCGCGCCAGCCTCGATCTGGCCTGGCCCCGTCACGACCCGCGCCGGCTCCGCCCACGGTCCCCGGGTCGAAGACGCGAGCAGGCGTTGTGCTTGCGCTTCGGAAACCCGATCCCCGCGGTGGAGGGTGAAGGTCGGCGGGGCGCTGATCGCCAGGACTCGCAGGCCGCCTTCATGGAACTCCAGGATTCCCCCGACGTTGATCCCGGGCAGGGTGACCAGGGCGGCAGCGATCGCGTCCGCCGTGTCGTCGACCGAGGCCATCGGCTTGAGGCTCTCGAGAATCCGGCCGAGCGCCACGCGCTCGTCGCTCAGCACATTCTGGCGGGTGACCGCCACGTCGAGGGCACTCAAGCTCCTGGCCGTGTTGTCCCAGAAGTCGGCCAATGCAGCGATCACCAAAGCGACGATCGCGAGCAGGATCGCGTCCGAGAACACCTCGCCGACGGGTCCGGCGAATGGTGCCGGGTTCCCGAAGGCGGCTCCGCCCAGGATCAGCGCCGTCGAGACCACCACGAGCATGAGGATCGGCCGGCGCCGCCCGCCGACGGCATACGGCAGGAGCAGGGCAAAGCCGAGGATCGGCAGGAGGACCATCGCCTCATCGACGTTGGGTACGATCAGGGTCCCGAAGAAGCCCGCCAGGGTGAGGGCGACGGCCACGATCCAGGTTGCCGGATAGGCGCCGCCAAGGACGATCATGCGCCGGGCGAAGAGCACGGTCAGGCCGAACGCCGCGGTCAGCGCGCCAGCACCGACAAAGGCGGGCTCCGCCAGCAGGCGACCCGCGACCAGCTCGGCCAGCCCGAACAGGAAGGCCAGGCGGAAGAGCCACGGCAGGAAGAATGCAAGGCGGGGCCGATCGAACGCCGAGACCATTGCCCGCGGGTCCGGGTCCGGGACCGGCCGGGCGCCGGGCGACGGCGCAGCCGTTGCCGTCACCACGGCGGCTGGCTCGCCACGCGGCAGGGACAGCACGACGAGCGGCGGATCGTCTTGGGCCGGGGGCTCTGGTGTCTGGTCGGCCATCGGCTCAACCGAGGATCGAGCCGGGCCCGACCCGCTGGGCGAGGAACAGCGCGGCTCGGGCGACCGCAATCAGCCGAGCCGGGTTCGTCATCCCGCGTCCCCGACGGTAGATCGACCGACCCATATGCCCCCATTCCAGACTGCGTGTGGATCTCGATGGCTGCGCCCGAGCCCACGGCGGGGAGGGGTGTCGATCAATGCGGTTCGGCGCAGTCCTACGGACGTCCCACGGCGCCAGCTCTCGCACCTTGGGCGGTCGGCGGCGGGCGGCCTACCACCTATTAGTCATTTGCGCCCGGATGGCCACCGGCGGGCTCGTCTCGGCCGCGCTGGAGTAGGGGCGCCGCCACTACCTACCCGCGTGGTGTTCAGCCTTGACCTGGAGCATCGCCGCGTCGGCCCGATCGGTCAGCTCATCGAGGGTCTCATCCTGGGTCAGGGCGGCCAGTCCCACGCTGATGCCGACGTGGGTCTCGGTCTCAATCGCCCGCTCGATCGCCATGAAGCGTCGCCGTGCTGCGGCCAGGCCGACCGACCCCAGGCCACAGACGAACTCGTCGCCGCCATGGCGCACCAGCGGATCGAATGAGCGGAGCCTGGTCCGAATCGTATCCGCCACCACACGGAGGACCTGATCGCCGGCAGCATGCCCGTCGCGATCGTTGACGAGCTTGAGATCGTCCACGTCGATGAAGGCCAGTACGAATCTGCCGTCCGACCGCCGTGCGCGCTCCATCTCGTGGGCCAGGGTCAACCCCCCGATCTCGCGACGATAGGCCCCGGTCAGGCCATCAAGGTGGGCCGACTCGAGCTCGGCCTGGAGGCGGGCACGCTCCCGGGCGGCAGCAGCCCGATCCCGGTTTGCCCGCTCACGGTCCGCCGCCGCGCGCGCCCGGTCCCTGGCGGCCTTGGCCCGGAATTCGTCGAACTCCTTGAGGAGCTCCGCCCGGGGCCCGAGCGGACCGTGGAGCATGACAGCATCGCTGCGATCCAGGACGGAGGCAACACGCTCGCGCGCCGTTGCCAGGCGATCTCGGCGCCCAGCCGTCAGGTCTCGATCGGCCGACGTTCGAGCGCGTGAGCGCCCGCCCGCGATCCGCTCGATCGACTCGTTCGCACGCTCGTGGCGGGTGGTCTCGTACGCATCCTGCTGGGCGACGCTGGGATGGCGCTGGCGAGCGTGATCGCGATCAGACGATTGCTGATCCAGGTCGGAAGCATATTGGTCCCGATCCGCGCCGGCCTGGTCGGTCGTGGAGTTGGTCTGGTCATCATCGGACAGGGTCTGGTCCTGCGCCGCCAGCGACTGCTCCGCGTCTCCGGCTTTCCGGTTCGCGGCGTGATCCCGAGCCCGGCGCGTCCCGTGGCGGCCATCACCGACGCCTGCCGCGCCGTTCTGCAGTAGGTTTGCCCGACCGCCGTCCTTCGTCTTGGCCCCCAATCCCCAGCGGTCCAGAACCTCCAACGAGCTCGCGGAGGACCCCCGGAGCGCGAGTGTTGCCTGTGCGCACCTGTCTGTCATGACAGGTCGTCATCAGGGCCGGGCGCAGCCCGCCTGGGCTTGATGACCTTTGGCACCTAGCGGAACTCGCCCGATCCGGCCACAGTCTGGTCATGAGCTCGAGCCTGAATCCAACCACCCCTGCGCTGCTCACCCGTGAACAGGTGGGCGTCCGGCTCGACCTGACGCCGGCTCGTGTCGATCGGCTGGTCGCATCGGGCGAGCTGAGCTCGGTCCGCGTCTCGAGCGGCAACGACCAGCGCTTCTGGCCGGACGAAGTCATCGCCTATGCCCTGCGGGCGGAGATCTGCACCGACGTCTCCGTCGCGCAGCCGGGCAGCGAGGCGCCGCAGGCCGAAGCCGCGGTCGCGGCCCCGATCAGGCTCCAGCGCGGAAGACTGCCGCGCCGCCCAGCGTGGCCGCCATTCACCGGCCCGGTCGAACGCCACGTCCCCGCCTACATCGCCTTCGCCCACCGGGATGACCTGGTGAGGTACCTGCGTCGGCGCGCCCTGATCGAGGTCGCGTAGGCGCGCTCAACCGTTGGCGAACGGACCCGCTTCGAGGCGGTAGCCGACGCCCGGGATGGTGGTGATCAAGCGCGGTGCCCGTGGGTCGTCTTCGAGGGTCGCTCGCAGGCTCCGGATGTGGCGGTCGACGATCACGCCCCGGCTCTCAACTCCGTCGCCCCAGACTGCCTGGCAGATCTCGGCCCGGGTCACCACGTCCCCGGCTCGACTCGCGAGGAGGTAGACCAGGCTTTGCTCGAGCCCGGTCAGGTGGACAACGGTCGAGGCCGATCGCACGTCCCGCCTGACGATGTCGAGCTCGACCGCACCGACGCTGACGGTCGGGACCAGCGGTTGTGGCCGGCCGGTCGCCCGCCGGCTGCCGGCCACCGCTCGGGCGAGCAGCTCGTCCGGTGAGAATGGGCCCGAGACGATGTCGGTTGCACCGAGCTCGAACGCCTTGAGCGTGGTCGCCACGTTGCCACGCTGGACCAACCCGAGGATCACCGTGGGGGCCCCGTGCGCGCCGTTCTCGGCCACCTTCGTCAGGACGGGCTCGCTGTCGGGGTGACTCATGTCGAGGATGGCCAGCTCGGGCCGCCAGTCGTGGATGAGCCGCTCGGCCGCGCTCAGTGTCCCGGCGGCCCGGACTACGAAACGGCCGTGGCGGAGCGCCAGCCGGATCAGGTCAACGACCAGCTCCGAGTCATGGAGGACGAAGGCCCGGCCCTCCGCCGGTTCGGATTCGTCCAAGCATTGCCTCCCTCGCGGCCGTTCGCCTGCCGGCCGAGTATCCCATGCGCCCCCCAGCCGCGCTCCGGCGAGGCCGACGGACGCCATCTCAGTCCAGCCTCCGCAGCCAGTCGATGACCAGGACCCAGCTGGCGATCGCCTGATCGAGGCGAATCAGGGAGCCCGCAGTCGCCGAGCCGTCGTCGGGTAGCGACTGAATGGCGCCGACCTCTGCCCGGAAGCCGGCCAGGCGAGCGGGCCGCTGGGCAGCGACCATCGCCAGGCAATCGAGCTGCCAGGTACGCACGTCGCCCACGAACCCGGGAACAGACTCGTCGGCAAGGACGAGCTGTTCCAAGCGGGAGCGGAGGGCGCAACCTTCGAGTCGGAGGTCGTCCAGTTGCCGGTGCACACCGTCCTCGGTGACGTCGTTTGGCGCGCTGCTGGCGGATAGCGTGCGGGTGCCTGCGCAGGCTGTCATGACGATCGATCATGTCGGGTGCCGTCGGCCACGATCGCGGGTATGATCCGGCGCGGATGCCCCCCTTGGGTCGTGGCCGAACCATCGCGCTGCTCGGCGTCCTGTTCGTCGTGGCGGCCGCGCTCGAGCTCGTGGTCCTGCGTCCGTTCTCGAGCGCCTCGATCGGGCCCGATGCCGCGGCGCCAGTCGTCCACTTCCAGCGGATCCTGGCCGGCCAGCACCTCGAAGGCTACCTCGGCCAGACACCCAAACCCTTGCTGACCGTGCTGTATGGCGGGCTCTATGGCCTGACCCATGACTGGCGGCCGATCGCCTGGGCGGTGATCGCAGCCTTCGCCCTGTGTTGCGTCCTGGGGGCCATCCTCGGCAGCCGGGTGGGCGGGCTGGCCGGCGGCGCGTTCGTGGCCACGGGCATCCTGTTCTCGGCGGTCCTGCTGATGGACCTGGAGCTGGCCTACAGCGTCACCTGGGCGCTCCTGTTCTGGCTGGTCGCCGGCCTCGCGGTCAGCCAGCCGAGGCCCCGCTACGAGATCGCCGGGCTGGCCCTGATGCTGGCGAGCCTGGCCCGCCTGGAGACGCTGATCGTGGTGGTCGCGGCGGCCGGCGGGCTGCTGATTGCCGAGGTCGTCGCCCGCCGGACGGGCCGGCCCCGGCCGCCCCGAGCCGCCTACCTCGTCCTCCTGGGGTTCCTGGCCCTGCCGGTGATGCTCGCCCACGACTGGCTGCTGACCGGCAACCCGTTCTACTGGGCCACGATTGCCCAGCTCAATTCGGTCGGCGCGGCGAACATCCGCGGTCCGGTCCGGATCGCGCTGTCACTCGGCCTGCACTTCGCGCATACCGTGGCGATCCTGCCGCTGACCGCCTTGGGCGCCTTCGTCCTGCTCCGCCGGCGCCAGTGGCCGATCGTCGTCGGCCTGCTGGCCCTTGGCCCCGGCGTCGCGCTGTTCCTGGTCTACCTCGGCGCGCGGGGCATCTTCGTCTCGAATCGCTACCTCGCCCCGATCGATTTGAGCGCGCTGTTCACCGCCGGGATGGGCCTCGTCGCGCTCGACGCGCCCCGGGTCCGCCAATTCCTTCGGCGGACCTTCGCGATCGGACGGCAGGCCGTCGTCGTGCCGCTCCTGGTGGGCACCCTGGCGGCCCTCGCCTTCGCCCCGATCGGCCTGCTCGACGCGACCACCCGGGGCACCATCGCCACGCAGGTCCAGCTGCATGCCAACGAGCAGCGGGCGATGACCGCGATCCACGCCGAGCTGGTGGCGCCGTCGGCCTGCTTCACGGCTGCTCGTGCCGCCGCTCCAGCCAGCCGCCCGCTCGTCGTCGTGCCGTCCCGCCTGCGGGTCCAGGCGGTGGTCGATCTCGACCTGCGCCTGACCCAGGTCACCAAGCCCGGTGGCCTGGCCCGGGTCGGCGGGCTGCCGGCACCGGGCCAGATCGTCTATCACGACCGGCTCGACGGCCAGACGACCGCGGAATACGCGATCTACGAGATCAACCAGCCGGCGGTCATGGGCAACGTCCGGATCGTGCCGATGCTGAGCGATCCCGGGCATGGCTTCTGGGTGGACCGGATCGAAGCCGCCGGCTGCGCCTGAGACTGCCCTTCGGGGCGGAGATTCCTGCCCCCTTGTGACCGGGGGCAGCTGCTACGGTTCCGGGATGCCGGAGTTCGAGACCGCCCAACGCGCCGCGGGCGAGGACGGCGCCGCGCGGTCCGAGGTTGCCCCCCGGACCGAGCTCGAAGCGGCGGCCGGGGCCGTCCCCGGCTGGCTTCTGGGCCGGCCCCCGGTGAGCTCCGAGCCGTCCGGCCCGCCCCGCCGCCGGCTGTCGGCCGGCCAGGTCCTGGCCCTCCAGCGCGCGGCCGGCAACCGGGCCGTGACTCGCGTCGTCCGGCCGGTCGCCCAGCGGGTGGCGATCAAGGACCCGAAGATGACCGAGACTCTCTACAACACGGAGCGGGGGTCGACGGGCAAGGCGACGGCCAAGAAGTTCGAGATGGACCCGGCCTACGAGATGACCCGGACCGGCGACACGGGCGCCGAGGTGACCGTCCGGATCCAGTTCTTGAACCAGACGCGCGACAGCTCGGGCGCCTACACCGACAAGGCCAAGGAGATCCCGGCCAGTGACGAGCGCCGGGCATGGGCCAAGGGCGTCGCCGCGG
>DATGGC010000379.1:0-7948 GCA_035308745.1 Candidatus Limnocylindrales bacterium
GGCTGGCTCCAGCTGTACGTGGCCCTGTTCTACATCGCCGCCGGCCTTGCCGCCGCGACGTTTGTGTCGAAGTGGGCATCGGACGAGACCGACGGCAGGCTGGAGGAGATCCTGGCCAGCCCGCTTTCGCCGGCCCGTTGGGTGACGTCCGGAGGCGTCGCGGCGATTGCAGCGGTCGTCCTGATGACGGCGATCGTCGCGTTGGGCATTGGCCTCGGCGCGACGGCCGGTGGTGCGGCCGCGGGCGATGCCCTCCTCGGCTCGGCGTCCCTTGGGCTCTACGCGATGGCGATCGTCGGGGTTGGCGTTGCCGTCGGCGGCCTGTGGCGGTCGTCGATCGCCGCGGAGGTCGCAGCCCTCGTCGTGGTCGCGACCTACCTCATCGACCTCCTGGCTCCGGCACTCAAGCTGCCCGACTGGGTGCACCAGCTCGCGCTGACCGCGCACCTCGGCCAGCCGATGATCGGCCGCTGGGACGTGGTCGGAATCATCGCCTGCGTCGTGGTGGCGGTCGGTGGCGTGCTGCTCGGCAGCTGGGGCATCCAGCGGCGCGATATCGCCCGCTAGACGCGGCTAGGATGGCGGGGCTGACGCCCGTCCCGTGAGGTGAACCCCGTGCTTGCCGACTCGCTCCTGGTCACGACGGTTGCGGTGACCGATCTTGAACAGGCCAAGGCGTTCTTCGGCGAGCAGCTGGCGATGCCGATCCTCGAGGAGGCCCCGTACGCGATCCGCTTCGGGGCCGGGCACGGCGGCCAGTTCTCGGTTCGCCGCGGCCAGCCCAACGTCGGCCAGACCGTCGGCCACTTCGAAGTGACCGACCTCGACGCGGTGATGGCCGACCTGATCTCGCGGGGTGTGACCTTCGAGGAGTACGAGACGCCCAAGACGGTCAGTGGTGTTGCCCAGATCGGCCCGGCCCGGGGCGCCTGGTTCAAGGATCCCGACGGCAACATCTTCGGCCTGCGCGAAGGTCCGGTGCCCAGCGCCGGCTAGCGCTCGACCTATGACGTCCCGGATCGATGCCTCGTTCGAGACTGGCGGTCCCTCGGATCGTCGGCCGCCGTTCCATTACTCGGCCTTGGCTCGGGTCTGGTTCAGCGACACCGACGCCCAGGGCGTCGTCTACTACGGCCGCTACCTGCCATATTTCGATCATGCCCGGCGGGAGTACCTGCGCCACCTTGGCCTGGCGGCCCAGTGGCACGGCGACCAGGAGTTCGTGATGCGCGCGCTCGAGGTCCAGTACGAGGCTCCGGCCGTCTTCGACGATCTTCTCGAGATCTTCGTGCGGACGGCGCGGATCGGCCGTTCGAGCCTGACCAACGAGTGCGCCGCCTATCGGGTCGCGGACGACCGGCTGATGTGCACGGCGAAGCTCACGGTTGTCCTGATCGACACCGCCACGCGCCAGCCGATCGCCGTCCCCGACGACTACCGCCGCTCCGTCACCGCCTTCGAGGGGGACGGGCTGGGGTAGGCCGACGACGGCGGTCCGTTGACAAATCTCGAGAAAACGCGGGCTTATGGTCGAGATTTGACCCCTGGGGTCCGTCAGCCCGGGTCGACCACGAGCGATTCGTGCTCAGATCCTGGCTCGGATCGGCTCTCACCGACCGACCGGGCTCCTGGAACAACCATAAGCTCGTCCGAAGTCGAGTTTTGGCAACGGGCCGGCCGCTGGGCGCCGACGAGCCCAGGTGGAGCTGCAGCGCGCCGGAGCCGCCGACGGGCCGGCCGCCGGGCGCCGACGAGCCGGCCGCTGGGCGCCGACGAGCCCAGGTGGAGCTGCAGCGCGCCGGAGCCGCGCGGGTCCTGGGCCCGTTGAAGCATTTTCGTTGCCAGAACTCGAGTTTGGTCGGCCTTATGGTCGGGATCGAGGGTCTGAGCCGGCCGGCGAGGCTTCTCCCACGAGCAATTCGTGCTCAGGTCGCGCTTGGAACAAGCTCAGATGACCTTGTTGCGGGCTCAAACCAACCATAAGCACGGCCAAACTCGAGTTTTGGCGAACGGCAGGGCCAGGACCGGACCGCCCCGGCCGCCGGGCGCCGACGAACCCAGGCGGAGCCGCCGGGCGGCGACGAGCCCAGGCGGAGCCGCAGCGCGCCGGTTGACGCTCCGTGCGGCTCGACCGTACAATCTCGGTTCGCGCCCGGACCAGTCTGGGCGTCGTCCCATGTCCAATCGAACGCCGGTCGCTGCACGCGACCTGCTCGCACACCTGAGGATCCATGTACGCAGTCATCGAGACCGGCGGAAAGCAATACCGCGTCGAGGTCGGCACCGAGCTCGAGGTCGAGCTCTTTGATGCCGGCGCCGGCGATGCGGTGACCCTCGACCGGGTCCTGCTCGTCGCCGATGGCGACCAGGCCTCGATCGGCCGCCCGCTCGTGGCCGGGGCCTCGGTCAGCGCCGAGGTGGTCCGCCAGGATCGCGGCGACAAGACGATCTCGTTCAAGTACAGGCCCAAGGCCCGCCGCCGGGTCAAGAAGGGTCATCGCCAGGATTACCTGCTCCTGCGGATCACCGACGTCGTCCTGAACGGCAAGAGCGCGGCCGCCGCGCTGGCCAAGGCTCAGGCCGATGCCAAGACCGAGCGCGAGCGGCTCGAGGAGGGCGCCCGCCGGCAGGCCGCCGAGGATGCCGCCCTGGCCGCCAAGCTCGCCGCCCGCAGCGCGCCCAAGGCCGACGCCAAGGCCGACGCCAAGCCCGACACCAGGGCCAAGGCCGACACCAAGGCCGCGCCGACGGCCGACACCAAGAGCACCGTGACAACCGGCGCGAAGAGCACCACCAAGCCCCAGGCCAAGAGCACCGGGACGACTGCCGCGAAGCCGGCAGCCAGGACCCCCGCCAAGCCGGCCGCCAAGCCGGCCCCGAAGAAGGACAAGTAGCCATGGCCCACAAGAAGGCAGGCTCGAGCTCGAAGAACGGCCGCGACAGCGTTGGCCAGCGGCTCGGCGTCAAGGTTGGCGACGGCCAGCTCGTCCCAGCCGGCTCGATCATCGTCCGCCAGCGCGGGATGACCTTCCTGTCGGGCACCGGCACCGGCCTGGGCAAGGACTACACGGTCTTTGCCACGGTCACCGGCAAGGTCCACTTCGAGCACCAGACCAAGCACAAGAAGCGCATTCGCGTCGAGCCGGTCACGGCCGACGCAGCCTCGCCGGTCGCGGCCGAGGCGTAGTTCCAGACCGGATAGCCGGCGACCACCGGCGGGCAACGTCCCGCTCGGAAGGCGACGGAGGAGAAGCAAGCTCGTGAAGCCCGACACCCATCCCAAGTATTACCAGGCCCATGTCGTGTGCGGCTCGTGTGCCACCGAGTACACGATCGGTTCGACCAAGCCCGAGCTGCGCGTCGATGTCTGCGCCAACTGCCACCCGTTCTACACGGGCAAGCAGACGATCATCGACACCGCGGGCCAGGTCGAGCGCTTCCAGAAGCGGATGGAGCGCCAGGTCCGCGCCTAGACTTAGGCCTATGCCCAGGTTCACCTACGGTGGTCAGGCCCTGATCGAGGGCGTCCTGATGCGTGGCCGCGACGCGATCGCGGTGGCCTTCCGGGCCCCCGACGGCGAGATCGTGTGGGCCGAGGAGCGCATCGACACCGGCTTCCATGGCAGCCGCTGGGCGCGCCTGCCCGGCATTCGCGGGCTCGTCGTCCTGTACGAGACCCTGGTCACCGGCACCCGCTGGTTGGTCCGGAGCGCCTCGCTGGCTGCGTCCGACACCGGTGTCGAGCTGGGCCGCGGAGCGGTGGCCCTGATGCTGGGCCTGACCCTGGTCGCCGGGATCGGGGTCTTCTTCCTGCTGCCCCTGTTGATCGCCTCGCTGACCACCAGCAATACCGACAACGGCTTCGCCCAGCACCTCGTCGAAGGCCTGGTCCGGGCCCTGATCTTCGTCGGCTACCTGCTCGTCGTGGGCCGGGCGCCCGACGTCCAGCGGGTCTTCCAGTACCACGGCGCCGAGCACAAGACGATCCACGCCCTCGAAGCCGGCGACCCGCTGACGACCGACGCCGTGCGCAAGTACCCGACCGCGCATCCTCGCTGCGGGACCGAGTTCCTGGTGATCGTCCTGGCCCTCTCGATCATCGCCTTCAGCCTGGTCGGCCGGCAGTCAATCCCGGTCTCGATCGCCACCCGGATCATCCTGATTCCGGTGATCGCCGCGGTCGGCTACGAGCTCCTCCGGTTCGGCGGCCGGCATCGCTCCAACCCGATCATCAAGGTCGTGATGTATCCCGGGATCCTGATCCAGATGATCACCACCAAGCAGCCCACCGACGAGATGATCGAGGTCGCGATCGTGTCGATGGAGCAGGCCATCCTCGCCGACGGTGAAGCGGTGCCGGCGGGCAGTGCCGCGTTCGAGCGCAGCCCGCTGCCCGCCGCGGCAGCCCCCGCTTCGGCCTGATGAGCGACACCAGCCTGCTGGCCAAGGTCGAGGCCGTCGCCCACCAGTACGACGAGCTCCAGGCCGAGGCCGCCCTGCCCGAGACGTCGACCGATGTCGCCGCGATCCGGCGCCTGGGCAAGGAGCTCAGCCGGCTTGAGCCGGTGGTGACCGCCTACCGCGAGCTGATCGAGACGACCGACGAGCTGGCCGGGGCGCGCGAGATGCGCGACTCGGAGACCGACGAGGAGATCCGGGCGATGGCCCGTGACGAGATCGCCAAGCTCGAGGAGCGCGAGGCACAGCTGCTGGCCGTGCTCAAGGTCCTGCTCCTGCCCCGCGATCCCTCGGACGAGAAGGACGTCATCGTCGAGATCCGCCAGGGCGCGGGCGGCGATGAGGCAGCCCTTTTCGCCAAGGAGCTCCTG
Organism: Candidatus Limnocylindrales bacterium; assembly: GCA_035308745.1. GTDB lineage: Bacteria > Chloroflexota > Limnocylindria > Limnocylindrales > CSP1-4 > Palsa-1033. Next base: position 4,830 of record DATGGC010000379.1, read on the forward strand.
CGGATGTACCTGCGCTACGCGGAGCGCCACCGCTTCTCGGCCGAGATGCTGGTCCAGAACGAGAACGGGATCGGCGGGATCAAGGAGGCGGTCGTCGACATCTCCGGCGACGGGGCCTACAGCCGGCTGAAGTTCGAGGGCGGCACCCATCGGGTCCAGCGCATCCCGGCAACGGAGTCGTCGGGCCGGATCCACACCTCGACGGCGACCGTCGTGGTCCTGCCCAAGGTCGAGCCGACCGAGATCGAGATCGACGAGGACCGCGACCTGCGGATCGAGGTCAAGCGCTCGTCCGGGCCGGGTGGCCAGTCCGTCAACACCACCGACTCGGCGGTCCGGATCACCCACATCCCGTCAGGCCGGGTGGTCGAGATCCAGGACGAGAAGAGCCAGCACAAGAACAAGGCCAAGGCCCTGGCCGTCCTGCGCGCCCGGCTCCAGGACGATGAGAAGCAGAAGCAGCTCGCCCTGAACTCGTCGGCCCGCCGCTCGATGGTCGGCGGCGGCGACCGTTCGGACAAGATCCGGACCTACAACTACCCCCAGGACCGGGTCTCCGATCACCGGGTCAACCAGAACTGGTCGAACCTGCCCGGGATCCTCGATGGCGACCTGGACCCGATGATCGACGTCCTGATCACCACCGACCAGGCCGAACGGCTCCAGTCGGTCGTCGAGCCCGACGAGGCGTGACCCCGGTCACGGTCGCCTTCCTGCTCCATGCGGGCATCGAGCGGCTCCGGATGGCGGGCTCCGAGAGCCCCCGGCTCGACGCCGAGCTCCTGCTCGGCCACGCACTGCGGGTCGACCGGACCGCCCTCATCGCCCACTCGGACGCCCCGGTCGGGGCCGATGCCGCGGCGGTCTACGAGGCGGGCCTCGTCCGCCGGATCAGCGGCGAGCCGGTGGCCTACATCCGGGGCTTCAAGGAGTTCCACGGCCTGGCCCTGTCCACCGACCCGCGGGCGCTGATCCCGCGACCCGAGACCGAGCTGCTGGTGGACCTGGTCGTGGCGGCGATCGTCGACCGGCTGGTCTCGGCGCCGCGGCCGCCGGGCACGCCGGCCCTGCGGGTCATCGACGTGGGTACCGGTGCCGGCTCGATCGCGATCGCCGTGGCCGTCGAGCTGCGCAAGCGGCGGATCGACGACGACGTCAGCCTGATCGCCACGGACGCATCGCCCGACGCCCTCCAGCTGGCCCGCGAGAATGCGGTCGGCCACGGGGTCGCCGACCGGATCCAGTTCGAGCTGGGTGACCTCGTGCCCTGGGACGCGACCCTCTTCGACGTGGTCGCCGCGAATCTGCCGTACATCCCGTCAGGTGCCCTGCCGGGCCTGCCCGTTGCCGCGTCATTCGAGCCGGTGATGGCCCTCGACGGCGGTCCCGATGGCCTGGACCTGGTCCGGCGCCTGCTCGAGCAGCTCGGCCGAGTGCTGCAGGTGAACGGCCTGGCCTTCCTCGAGATCGGCTCGGAGCAGGGTTCGGCCGTGGTCGACGCAACGACGGCACTCGGGCCGGGCTGGCAGGCCTCGGTCGTGCCCGACCTGGCCGGCCACGACCGGGTCGCGCGGATCGAACGGACGGCCGTTGCCCGGGAGCCGGAAGCGGTTGCCGAGCCTGCCGCCGGATCAGCGCTCGAGCCAGGCTCGGCCGCCGCCGCGCCGGACGCCTGATGGATGCCCAGTTTCCGATCCGGCTGATCGCCATGGACCTGGATGGGACGCTGATCGACGCCGATCTCGGCCTCCGGCCGCGAACGGTCGCGGCGCTCCGGGCGGCGGTCGGCGACGGCGTCCAGATCACGGTCGCCACCGGCCGGATGGCCAAGAGCGCCCGGCCATTCGCCGAGACCCTCGGCCAGACCGCGCCGATCATCGCCTACCAGGGCGCCCTGATCCGGGCCATGTGGCAGTCCGGCGCGCCGCTGGGCCAGCTGCTCTTTCATCGGCCCCTGCCGGCCGCCGTCGCCCGCGAGACGCTGACCTGGTCGGCCGAGCACGGCCTGGCAGCCCACGTCAACCACCTCGAACGGTTCGTCCTGCCGGCCAGCGACCCGCGGGCCGACGACTATTCCGCGTTCCTGGGTGCACGGGCGGAGATCGTGCCCGACCTCCTGGCCTGGGTGCGGCGGCCGGTGACGAAGATCCTGGCCGTCGCCCCGGCGCCTCGGCCGACCCAGCTCCTGCCCGTGGCCCGGGCACACTTCGCCGGTCGAGCCGAGGTGACCGTCAGCCACCCCGAGTTCCTCGAGTTCCTGGCGCCCCAGGTCTCCAAGGGCGCCGCCGTTCGCTGGCTCGCCCGCCGGCTGCGGATCCCGCTCGAGCAGACGATGGCGATCGGCGACCAGTTCAACGACCTGGAGATGATCGAGTACGTGGGCCATGGCGTGGCGATGGCCGGGGCGCCGCCCGAGGTCCAGGCCGCGGCCCGCTACATCGCGCCGCCGGTCGCCGAGGAGGGTGCCGCCCAGATCGTCGAGGCGCTGGTCCTGCCCGGGCGTCGTGGCGCCCTGAATGCCCCTCGATTCCTGCGCCAGCCGGCGCTGAGCGGGGCCAGCCGGTCGTGAGCGCGCGGGTGCTGCGGGACGACCTGGCCGGTCGGGCCGAGGCCATCCATGCCCTCCGTCAGGGCCTGCTGGTCGGGCTGCCCACCGACACGGTCTACGGGCTGGCGGTGGCCCTTGACGCCCCGGATGCGATCGAGCGCCTGTTCGCCGCCAAGGGCCGACCGCCGGACAAGGCGATCGTGCTCCTGGTCTCGGACATCGGCCAGGCTGAGCGGACCGGACTGTTCGGGCCCGCCGCGCGGGCTCTCGCCTCGGCGGCCTGGCCCGGTGCCTTGACCCTGGTCGTGCCCCGCCGGCCGGAGGTTCGCCTGCCCGAGGTGCTGACCGCCGGCGGCTCGACGATCGGGCTTCGCCTGCCCGGCCACGGGACACCGCGGGCCCTGGCGCGAGCCCTCGGCCCACTGCCCGTCACCTCGGCCAACCGCTCGGGTGAGCCCGACCTGACCAACGCGCCGGGTCTTGAGATCGAGTTCAGCGACGTGCTCGAGGTCATCCTCGACGGCGGCCCAGCGCCCGGCGGGACGCCGTCGACCGTGGTCCGCTGCGATGG
>DATGGC010000380.1:0-8256 GCA_035308745.1 Candidatus Limnocylindrales bacterium
GGCCGAAGATGAGTGAGCCGACTGGCAGCCCGTCCGCCGACCAGTGGAGCGGCACCGACATGGCCGGCTGGCCGGTCATGTTGGCGATCGGGTTCCAGGGATTGAACTGGCAGTCAAAGCGCCACCATTCGACCGCGCCACCGTACGACTGGTTGAGGATGCCCAGGCCGAGCGGCGGCTGGGCGAGGGTCGGCGTCACCCAGGCGTCGTAGCGCTCGAAGAAGGGGGCGATCTGGCGGCTGGCCGCATTGAGCGTGTCGAGGGCGTCCATGACCTGTGCGCCATCGAACCGGCGGGCGTAGTCGATCAGCTCCCAGGTCGTGACCTCGAGCTCGTCCCGCTCGGGCTCTCGGCCAAGGAACCGGACGGCCTCCCGGAAGTCGCCCAGGTTGGCCGTCGCCCAGATCCGGACGAACGGTTCGATCAGGCTCTCACCATCGAAGTCCGGGGCCGCCTCCTCCACGTGGTGGCCCAGGGATTCCAGCAGCTCGGCCGTCGCCCGGACCGCGGCCACGCACTCGGGATGGACGTCGGCCGCGATCGGCGGCGTGGCGCTCCAGGCGATCCGCAGGTTGCCCGGATCGGCACCGACCTCGGCCACGAATGGCCGCTCGGGGGGCGGCGCGATCGACGGGTCGCCGGGCACCCAGCCGGCCGTCGCGTCGAGGATTGCTGCGCTATCCCGGACACTGACCGTCAAGGCGTGTTCGACGGCCACGCCCGACAGGACGTCGCCGGCCGGCGCCCACGAGTTCCGGCCGCGGGTCGGCTTCAGTCCGAACAGGCCACAGCACGAGGAGGGAATCCGGATCGAGCCCGCCCCGTCGTTGCCGTGGGCCGCCGGGACCATGCCCGAAGCGACGGCCGCCGCGGACCCGCCCGATGAGCCGCCGGTGGTCCGGTCCGGGTTCCACGGATTCCGCGCCGGGCCGTAGAGGGCCGGCTCCGACGTCGAGTGGTTGCCGAACTCCGGCGAGCTCGTCTTGCCCAGCAGGATCAGGCCCGCCGCGCGCTGCCGGCGACCGAGCTCGGTGTCGTGGTCCGAGACGTGCCGGCGAAAGGCCCGCGAGCCCTTGCTCTGGGGCGTCCCGGCCAGCGTCGCGCCGAGGTCCTTGAGCAGGAACGGCACGCCGGCCAGGTTCGAGGCGGGGTTCGGCAACGGCCGCGCCGCCTGGCCCCGGGCCGCCTCGAAGGTCGGTGCGATGACCGCATTCAGGCGCGGATTCAGGCGCTCGATTCGGCCGATCGCGGCATCGACCAGCTCGAGCGGCGTGGCCTGGCCACTGCGGACGAGCTCGGCCTGGCCGATCGCGTCGTACTCGGCGAATTCGGCGAACTCGGTCACGGCCGCTCGAGCGCCGGGTCCTCGTGGACCGCGACGCCCTCGATCAGGGTGAGCAGGACCCGGATGTCGCCCAGGGTGCGTTGATCGGCGTGGGCGAGATCGCGGTCGAGGACCACCAGGTCGGCCAGCTTGCCCAGCTCGATCGAGCCGGTCTCGGCATCGAGGTGGTTGACCCAGGCACTGCCTCGCGTGAACGCGGCCAGGGCCGTGTCCAGGTCGAGCGCCTCGGCGGGCAGCAGCGGGGCAGCGTCGCGCTGCTCGGGCGAGATCCGATTCACGGCGACCTCGATCTCGGCCAGGACGTTGGGCGTGCTGACCGTCCAATCCGAGCCACCCACCAGTCGCGCCCCGGCGGCGTGCAGCGAGCGGAACGGGTACTGGAGCGCGCCCCGCTCGGCCGGCAGGAAGGGCAGGGTGAGATCGATCATCTGGGCGTCGTTGCAGGCCCAGTAGGGCTGGATGTTGGCCGCCACGCCGAGGGCCTTGAAGCGCGGGTACTCGGCCGGGTCAACGACCTGGAGGTGGGCGAGGTGGTGCCGGCCGTCGGATGGCCCGTTGGCCTGCTGGGCGGCCTCGATCGCGTCGAGCGCCTCGCGCACGGCACGATCGCCCAGGGCGTGGAAGTGGACCTGGAAGCCGGCCGCGTCGAGGCGCGTCACGTAGCCCTTGAGCAACTTGGGGTCGACGAAGCTGATGCCGCGATTGCCAGTGGACTGGCCGTTGCTGTCGAGATACGGCTCGAGCATCGACGCGGTGTAGTTCTCGGCGACCCCGTCCTGCATGATCTTGACGGTGGTCGGGCGGAGCCGGCCGATGGTCGAGATTCGCCGCCGCTCGATCAGCTCGTCGATCTGCTCGCCGCCCCGATCCCGATCCCACCAGTGGCAGGCGATCGCCCGGCCGGTGAGGCTGCCCCGCTCGGCGATCAGGCGGTAGGCGGCGAGGTCCTCGGCCGTGACCCAGGCGTCCTGCCAGGCGCTGATCCCCAGCCGCTGGAGGTAGGCCTGGGCCAGCTCCAGGCCGCGCGCCAGGTCTTCGGTCGTCGTCGGCGGCAGGATCTGGCGGACGATCTCCATCGCCCCTTCGTGGAGCGTGCCGCTCGGATCGCCGTTCGCCTCGCGCTCGATCCGGCCGGACGGCGGGTCGCTCGAACCCCGGTCGATGCCGGCCAGGGCCAGGGCCCGCGAGTTGACCCAGGCGCCGTGGCCGTCGCGGTTGACGAAGAACGCCGGCCGGTCGGGCACGACCGCATCGAGCGCCTGGCGGGTGGGGGTGCCGCCCGGGAACGCGCTCATGTACCAGCCGTCGCCGATCACCCAGGCGCGATCCGGGTTGGCCAGGGCGTAGGTCCGGATCGTTTCGATGTAGACCGCCGCCGTGGGCTCGAGGTCGTGGAGGGGGCAGCGGGTCAGGTTGATTCCGGCCATCGCGGGATGGACGTGAGCGTCCTGGAAGCTGGGCAGCAGGGTCCGCCCGGCGAGCTCGATCCGCCGAGTGCGCGGGCCGCGCAGGCGGTCGATGTCGTCCGTGCTGCCGATGGCCACGATCCGGCCATCGCGGATGGCGACTGCCTCGGCCGTCCGGCGCGCGGCGTCCATGGTCAGCACCGCACCGCCGGTCAGCACCAGGTTGGCGGGGGCATCCGGGTCAGGCATGTTCATTCCAGCTGGAGGCGAGCCGGCCGGCTGCGCTGAGGCAGCCGGCCGAACACGGCGGTCAATCGGGCGGCAGCATCTGGTACATCAAGCTCGTCTCGATGCCCTTCCGCCGGTTGCGCATCGCCTGGACGAGATAGATCACGATCCCCACCACGATCACGATCCCGACGAAGCTCACGCCCGACGAGTTCAGGTACTGGAGCGGGTTCTCCGACCCGCTGACGGTGTTCAGGATCGGGGAGACCCCGGCGAACCAGTACAGGGTGACGGCAAAGACCAGCCAGACGACCCCGATCAAGGGCAGCCAGCGAATCCACGGCGCGTCCTTGACCAGGTCGGGTCGGGTGAAGCGGGCCAGGACCGCGTTGATCCCGGGCAGGATCCAGCTCAGCGACGAGGCCAGGATCGTGAACCAGGCCGAGGCGACGAGGTTGAGCTTGCCGTCGAGGGCCGGATCGGCACTCGGGGCGAGGCCGCCTAACCCGATCGATTTCAGGATCGAGAAGTTCGAGAAGAGCAGGAAGATGACGGCCATCGCCAGGGTGGCGAAGATCGCGTTGGCCGGTGCCCGGAGGCGCTCCGAGACCGTGCCCAGCCACTCCGGCACCTGCCGGTCGAGGCTCCAGGCCAGGGCCATCCGGCTGATGAAGATCACGTAGACCGGCATCAGCAGGAACGGGAACAGGGTCGAGGCCGCACCGACGACGGTCCAGATCGGCCACAGGTCCGGCCGGGCGATCGCACCGACGAGCTGGAAGTAGTTGGGCTGGCCCATCGGCAGGGAGGGGTTGGTGATGTAGCCCCAGAACGCGGCCGACCAGCCGGTCTGGCCGTCGAGGCCGAGCTTGCGGGCGAGGATGTCCGGGTACAGCGAGTTCATCAGGACGGCCATCGCCAGGGCGCCCAGGACCGCGATCAGGATGCCCCGCTTGACGTTGCCCCGGACCTCGCCCGAGATGTAGGCCGAGTACTGGAAGCCGATGAACTGGAAGAGCATCGCGCTGGCCATCAGCATCAGCGGCCAGGACGTGAGCGAGACCGGTCCGAAGCTGAAGCCACTGGTCAGGCCGGCCGTCGAGGCGGCGCTGCTGAGCTGGTCGACGGTGACCCCGTTGGCGTAGATCGGCAGGTTGGTGGCGAACGTGCCCGAGTCGAAGAAGATCACCCCGAAGATCGCCATCAGGGCCCAGCCGGCGATCCCGAAGACCGTCAGGTAGGTCACGATCTTGTGGAATCGGCGGGTTGGCTGGAGGACGACCAGGGCGATCAGGGCGATCACCACCAGCCCGGCGATCATCCCGGGCACGCCGGTGATGTCGCCCGAGCTGCCCTCGGTGAACCAGCTGTTGGCGCCGGTGAAGAAGCTGCTGCCGGTCCCGATTCCGATGATCCGGCCTTCCATCTGTACCCCACGCAGGGTCAGGGCCGTCTCGAACTGGATCAGGGCGATCGAGGCGAAGGCGAGCATCCAGCTCTCCATCCAGCCCAGGAACGGCCCGATCTTGGGCACGATCCGGCTGGTGAAGACGTAGTCCCCGCCGGAGCGGGGCATGACGCTGGTCAGCGACGCGAAGATCAGGGCCAGCAGGACGCACGCCGCGCCGACCAGGAAGGCGACCCACGACCAGTTGGTGAGGCCGCCGATGACGACCACCGGGACGCCGGCGAGGACGGCAATGCCGTACGCGCCTCCGAGCGTGCCTCCGATGAACGCCGCGGTGTTGAAGAACAGCGCGTTGACGACGCTGACCTCGCGGACCAGACCCGACGACTGCCGCGTGAACAGCGTCCGCCCGGAGTCACTCATCGAGACAGGCACTCCTTCCACTCCTCGTCGCAGCGGACTCGTCTGGCCGCCTCGACGAACACGGTGCCGTGCCTCTCCCGATGCACGGCCCTCCACCTACGCCATGCCCAGATTCCGGGCCACTATACTGCGCGGATCGTGGTGCAGAACCCCCCCGACAACAGCGACGCGCAGGTCCCCGCAGGGACGGATCCCGCCGGCCCGACGCTGGCCGATCCGCTCGACGAGGCGCTGCGGATCATCGCCCTCGCGGATGCTGCCGGGATGCAGGTCCGGCTGATGGGCGGGCTGTCGTTCCACTGTCGCTGCCGCACGTGGACGGCGCGCATCGATCGCGACGGCCGGGACATTGACCTGGCCACCCGCAGCCGCGACCGCAAAGGCCTGCAGGCGCTGATGGTGGCCAACGGCTATGCGGCGGACAAGCAGTACAACGCCCTGTACGGCCACAAGCAGCTGTATTTCGTCGACCCCGCCCGACGCCGGCCGGTCGATGTCCTGATCGACCGGATGGAGATGAGCCACAAGTTCGAGTTCGCCGACCGCCTCGGCGTCGACGGCCCGACCGTGCCCCTGGCCGAGATGCTCTTGTCCAAGGTCCAGATCGCCCAGATCAACCGCAAGGACATCCTCGACGGCCTCGCGCTGCTATCCGAGTATCCGTTGGGCAAGGGTGACGACGGGATGATCAACCTGAAGGTGATCCTCGACCTCGCCTCAAGCGATTGGGGGTGGTGGCGGACGATCATCGGCAACCTCGACAAGTTCGAGGGCTACCTGGACCACAACCTGGAACCCGGCGAGCTCGAGTTCGGCCGGCCGCCGAAGTTCGACGTCCGGGCCCAGATCACCGCCCTCAGAACGGCGCTCGAGGACGCCCCCAAGTCGACCAAGTGGAAGCTTCGCGCCCGGGTCGGCGAGCGGGTCCAGTGGTACATCGAGCCCGAAGAGGTCGGCCACGGCCGCTAGCCACGGTTCCTACAGGCTGGGAAGGTGCTGGGGTGGCCTACGGGAATCGAACCCGTAACCTGCGGAACCACAATCCGGCGTATACCACGCTCAGAGCCGTGCGTAGGCGGCGGCGACCGTGGGACGAAGCGTGGGACTAACCGTCCGAGAGGATCCTCTGGAGCTTCTCGGCCGCGTCGCGCTGGAGGACCGGAAGGACGTGGGCGTAGATCCCGGCGGTGGTCGCGATCGAGCGGTGCCCGAGGCTCTCCTGGACGACCTTGAGGACGACGCCTGAGCCCAACATCAGGGTGGCGTAGGCGTGGCGCAGGTCGTGGAAGCGCATCGCCGGCAGTCCCTTGACCTCGAGCTGGTGCTGGAACGAGCGGGTGGTGCTGGTCGGGTCCATGAACATCGCCTTGTCGCGGTCCTCGCGCCGGCCGCGGGTCGTGAAGACGTAGGGCGAGATCCGGTTCGACTCGACCTGGCGCTTGCGCTCCTCGGCCAGGGCGTCGATGACGAACGATGGCGCCTCGATCACCCGGATCGACCGGCGCGTCTTGGCCTCGTCGGACCGCTTGAGCGCGTACCCCTTGCCCGTGTCGCGTGGGACCGGCCGCATCGACCCAGCGACCTTGATCCGGTCGCCGCTGATGTCACTCCAGCGCAGGCCGAGCAGTTCGCCCTGGCGTAGCCCGGTGCCGATCGCCGTCGTGACGAGCGCCTCGAGGCGGTGGCCCTTGAACGCCGCGATGATCGCCTTCGCGTCGGCCGGGCTCGTCGCCTCGATCCGCTTCGTGTTGAGCCGCGGTGGTTTCACCGCGTCGGCTACGTTGCGGCTGACCAGGCCGTTGTCAACGGCGTACCGGAGCGCCATCCGGAGGGTGAACAGGACGCCGGCGGCCGTCCGCGGCGATCGCCCGGCCTTCGTCACTCGATCGACGACCAGGACCACATGGCGATGGGAGAGGTCGGTCAGGCGCACCTTGCCGATCGCTGGCGAGATCCACTTCTCGACGTGCTGGCGGTAGCCCCGCGCCGTCATCGGCTTGACGCTGCGCCCGACGTAGCCCAGCCAGTCCTCAAGGTGATCCTTAAGCAGGCGGTTCTCGACGTTCGGCGCCTCGCCGCCTCGGAGCTCGCGCAGCCGCTCGTCGAGCCAGAACTGGGCGTCGTCCTCGGTCCGGAAGGTCTGGGCGATGCGCGGCCGGCCGTCGCCGGCGAGATCGAGCCTGGCCCGGTAGGAGCCGCTCGGAAGCGGCTCTATCGATCCAGTACCGCGCTTCCTCGGTCGTCGCGCCACGCGGTCATGCTATCCGAGCTGTCCATCGGTCAGATGGGCGATCGGCCGGCTGACCAGGTGGTCGAAGTAGCTGTCCTGGACCTGGCGCCAGCCGCAGGTGCAGCGGATCATCGGCTCGACGACGTGGTCATCGTCCTCCCTGTCCAGGACGATCATCGGCTCGTGCTTCGTCACGTCCGCGATGAACAGGCCGCTGGCGCCGAGGATGGCCTCGGCAAGCGGCACGAGGTCATGACCGAGCTTCGGGATCTCCTTGCCATTCAGCCGTACAGCCAGCGCGGTCGCGCCTCGGTCGCTCACTCGGGCACCTCGCCAACCTGGGCCTGCTGGTAGGGCGATCGCCAGCCTTCGGGATGCCAGCGCGGGTCGAGGCGATCGATCAGACCGACGGCAGAGCTGTAGGCGTCGGCGTCCGGCTTCGAGTCGAGGCGAGCGAGGATCACCCGGGCGTTGTCGCGCTCGCCGGCGGTCGCGCCGGATCCGCCGGCGATGATCGCCTGGAGCTTCTCGCGGACCGTCCGAGCGTCGCTCACGCGGGCGCCTGGCCGGCTCGAGCGACGCCCGCACGAAGGGCGGCCATCCCAGCCTGGTTGTCGTCCTCGGCAAGGATCGTTCCCATCGCCATGATCCACTCCCGCGTCGAGCCGCCCTCACCCATCCGGGTCATCGCACGGTCGGTGAGACGTCGAACCTCGGCAGGCGTCAACGCGCGCGCCAAGTCCTCGAGGACGATCCGGAGCACGTCGCTCATCGGGTCATGCTACGCGGCCGCGACGCTCGCCGCGGCGCACGAAGTCCTCGAGCGTTTCGCGGGTGACGTATCGGCCGCCCGTGGCCAGCTTCACGCTCGGCAGGATGCCGGTCGCGATCCAGCGGCGCACCGTCCGCTCGCCACGTTTGAGCGCCAGGGCGACCTCCTCGACGGTCAGCAGCTCGCTCAAAACGCCACCCGAAATCTTCCGGAATCGCTTGACAACGTACACGGTATCGCGTACATTATCAGTAGCCCGGATGTACCGGGAGGCAAGCGAAAGGAGGTCCACAGGTGAGGATCCGGGTGGAGCGAATCCTGGGTCAGGAGGGTTCCACTATCGGGTTCGGGTTCGGCACGCTGCTGGACGACGAAACGATCGTCGTCCTCTTCGCGGGTGACGCGCGACAGATGATCGCGAGCGCTCTCGAAGCACAGGCGGCG
>DATGGC010000381.1:0-13926 GCA_035308745.1 Candidatus Limnocylindrales bacterium
GCCTCGAGGATCGGAGCGCCGACCGTCGCCAGGGCAAAGATGAAGATCAGGGTCGCGCCGGCGACGATCGCGGTGCGGTCCTTCAGGACCCGGGCAAATCCCTGCCGCAGCAACCCGCGGCCAGGCCCTCCAGCCTCGCCCGCGATTTCATCCGCGGCTCCGCCCAGCATCTGAGGCACCCTCCGGATTGGCCCCATTGTGCAAACGCTTGCACGTGGCTCCGGGATTGTAGCCGCTGGATCACCGACTTTGAACATGAATTTTGGCTGACCGGCGGACCACGGACCGAGGGCACGAACCGTGCGTGGCGGCCGAAGCCGTGATCCGTTTCCTGGGTTCCAGGGTGGGCCGCGGGCTGTGCTGGACCGCGAGCCTTCGCTTCTCGCCCGGTGGGCCATCGCGCAAACGCTTGCACGGGCGAGCAGGGCGCATTGGCGACACGCCATGGATGGCCGACGGGTCGCAACGCACCGAGGATCCGGACGGCGCATCGCCCAGGCCGCCCGGCCGGTGGCGGAGAGGCTGGGATTCGAACCCAGGGAAGGCTTGCACCCTCTGCGGTTTTCAAGACCGCCGCATTCGACCGCTCTGCCACCTCTCCGGAGGCCGAGGATAGCGCGATCAGGCCGGTGGGCGAAGCTCGGCACGGCCGAGGTACGGCCGCAGGACCTCGGGCACCGTCACCGATCCATCCGGGTTCTGGAACGTCTCCAGGATCGCCGCGACGATCCGGGGCAGGGCCAGCCCGGAGCCGTTGAGGGTGTGGACCAGCTCAGGCTTGGCGCCCGGCTCGGGCCGGTAGCGAACTGCCATCCGGCGAGCCTGGTAGTCCCGGAAGTTCGAGCACGAGCTGACCTCGAGCCAGCGCTCCACGCCCGGCGCCCAGACTTCGATGTCGTACTTGCGGCCCTGGACGAAGCCCATCTCGCGGGTCGCCATGAGCAGCACCCGATAGGCCAGCCCGAGGCGCTGGAGGAGGTCCTCGGCCCGGCCGGTCATCCATTCCAGGGCGGCCGAGCTGGCCTCGGGCCGCTCGAACAGGACCATCTCGACCTTGTCGAACTGGTGGACCCGGAGGATCCCCCGGGTGTCCTTGCCGGCGGCGCCCGCCTCGCGTCGGAAGCAGGGCGAGTAGGCGGCGTAGCGGACCGGCAGCTCCGCGGCCTCGAAGATCTCGTCGCGGTGGAGGTTGGTGACCGGCACCTCGGCTGTCGGGACCAGGTACAGGTCGTCGCGGGTGACGACGTACATCTGGTCTTCCTTGTCCGGGATCTGGCCGGTGCCCCGGGCCGATGCGGCGTTGACCACCGCCGGCGGCCAGATCTCGGTGAAGCCGTTCTCGCGCGTGTGCACGTCGAGGAACCAGCTGATCAGGCCGCGCTGGAGCGCGGATCCGAGGCCGCGATAGACGGGAAAGCCGGAGCCCGCGATCTTGGCCCCGCGCTCGAGCTCGAAGATCCGCAGGTCGGCGGCCACATCCCAGTGCGGCCGGCGCTCCCAGGTCGCAGCGTCGGGTGGCGCGTCGGCGCCGACCTCGCCGCTCAAGGGCTGGACCCGTGGCAGCTGCTCGCCCCAGGTCCGGATCGTCACGTTCGCCTCTTCGCCCCCCACCGGAACGTCGGCGTCGGCCGGGTTGGGGATCCGCAGCAGCAGGTCCTCGACGCTCGTTTCGACGGTCGCCAGCTCGGCATCGATCGCGGCGATCCGCGAGCCGGCTTCGGTCGACTGGGCCTTCAGGGCGGTGGTCTCCGGACCGTTCGGGTCCGCGCCGCCGCGGATCGCCTCGCCGATGGCCTTGGATGCGGTGTTCCGCTCGGCCTTCAGCCGATCGCCCTCGGCCAGCAGCTCCCGCCGCCGGCCGTCGGCGGCCAGGGCGGCATCGACGATCGAGGGATCCTCACCCTTGTCGATCGCGCCTTGGCGGATGGCTGCCGCGTCATCCCGGAGCCGTTGCAGGCCGACGCTCATGCGCTCGCCTCGAGGGCCGGCCCGCCGGCCGCCGCGAGCAGGCGATCGTGGACGAAGGCCGGCTCGAGGCTGGCCAGCAGCCAGCCGGCGCGTGGTCCGTTCGGCCGGCCCAGAAAGGCCAGGTAGAGCGCGGCGAAGGCCTGGCCGGGGGGCAGCCCGGCGTCAGCGGCGGTCGAGAAGATCAGCGCCTGCCAGCCATCGCCCGAGCTCGGCGGCGGAATGGCGGCGGTGGCCGCGGCTGCCAGCTGGGCCAGCCAGGCCCGCTGCTCCGAGCCGAGCCCGGCCGCCTCCGCGGGCAGGGCGTCGTGCTGCACGGCGATCTTCGACTTGTCCGGCGCGAAGGTCTCCAGCCAGGCGTCGGCGGCGGCAATCCGCTCGCGGAGCGTGGCCCGCTCAGCCGCGGTCAGTGGCGCGCCCTTCTCGGCCTCGATCCGGGCATCGATGTCGACGCCCGGGATCTGGCGCAGGAGGGCCAGGTGGCCGAATGCCGGCCGGAACGCGGCGGCAACGGCCACGACATCGGCCGCGGGATCGAGCAGCGAGTAGCGGAACACGCTCTCGTGGCCGCTGGGCAGCTCGCCACGCACCGGGCGGCCGGCGGTCGCGTCGGCCAGCCGGTCGTATTCGTCGAATAGGCGTGGGATGGCGTCGCTGCCGTCGGGATCGAACTCGATCGCGGTCTGCGGTCGGGGGCGCAGGAAGAGCAGCCGGAGCTGCTCGGGTGGCACGACCCGGACGATCTCGTGGGCGGCCACGCCGAGGCCCTTGGAGGTCGACATCTTGCGCCCGCCGATGTTCAGGAACTCGTAGGCCACGTTGAGTGGCGGCTCGCGCTCGAAGATCTCGCGGGCGATCGCATCGGCCCGGTCGCGCGAGCCGCCGGCCGTGGCCAGGTCCTTGCCGCACGGCTCGATCGTCACCCCGAAGATGCTCCACTGGGCGGCCCACTCGAGATTCCAGCCGAGCTTGGCCCGCCCGCCGAACGGTTCGACCCAGCCGGCATGGCCGCAACCCGTGGCCCAGGTCACCAGCGCCGGACGGCACTCGTAGTAGATCCGCTGGCCGTCCCAGCGGGTCACGATCGTGGTCCCGACCCGGCCGCAGTTCTCGCACACGACCTGGATCGGATGCCAGTCCGCGGGATGCTGGACCCTGGCCACCCGCTGATAGATCGCGCGGACGGCCTCGGCCCGGTCGAGGGCGATCCGGATGTAGGGGTCGACGGCACCCTCGGCGTACAGCTCGCTCATCCAGTAGTAGCGGTCGGGCCGGATCCCGAGGCCGGCGAACGTGTCGATGAACGTCTGGGCGTGATGGCGGGCATACGAGGCGTGGCAGTCGCCGGCCTGGTCCGGGACGTGAGCCAGCGGCCGGCCCATCTCGTGGGCCACGGCGTCAGGCGTCAGCAGCGCCTGGGCGTCCATCGGATCGAGGTCGTCGACGCCGTACAGCAGGCTGGTCCGGGTACCGCGGGCGCGGAGCGCCCGGGCGATCACGTCGAGGATCACCGGCCCACGCAGGCTGCCGACGTGGACCGTGCCCGACGGTGTCTTGCTGTCGTTGACGACCTGCGGCCCGTCGACCGAGGCGGCCAGCTCGTCCGCCCAATCCATGGCCCGAACTCCCTGGGTCGACCGGATCAGGTGGTCGACTAGCTGATATTTGTGATCGTGTAGGTGAAGTCGCCGGCCGGGACCTTGACGACGACCTTGTCGCCCTTCTTCTTGCCCAGCAGGACTCGCCCGACGGGCGACTCGTTCGAGATCCGGCCCTCCTTGGGCGCCGCCTCGGCCGAGCCGACGATCGTGAACGACTCCGTGCCGTCACCGCTCTCGACCACCACCGTCGAGCCGATCTGGACGTGCTCGGTGGAGTGGTGCTCATCGATGATCGTGGCGTTCTTGATCAACGCCTCGAGGGTCTGGATCCGGCCCTCGACGAAGGCCTGCTCGTTCTTGGCGTCCTCGTACTCCGCGTTCTCGGACAGGTCGCCATGTTCCTTGGCGTCGTGGATCCGCCCCGCCACTTCGGCACGCCGGACCTGGACCATCTCGTCGAGCTCCAAGCGGAGCTTCTCGAGACCGCCCTGGGAAAGGTAGGTGGGCTTGTTATTCACGGATGGGTGGCCCCCATGGGATCTGGGCGCGATGGCCAGCGGGGTCTTGGTAAACGAAGAACTCCAGGCCTCCGCGGAACGGGCGGACCTGAAGTTCAGCCGGCCCGAATGCTACTTCGCGACACTCCCAGTGTCAAAGCGCGGCCGGCCCGGTCAGGCGCAGGAGGCGACGCTTCACCCGGCCGAGCGAGCCCCGGTCGGTGAACGCGACGAAGAGCGTGTCGTCGCCGGCGACCGAGCCGGCGACCTCCGGCCAGCGGGCTCGGTCCAGGGCGGCCGCGATGGCATGGGCCGAGCCGGGCAGGGTCCGGATCACGAGCAACAAGCCCGCCTCCCGGATCTCCACCGGCAGATCCCGGAAGAGCTTGCCCAGCCGGTCCTCGCCGCTGATCTCGGCCTCGACCAGGCGCGGCGGCAGGGCGTAGGCCTGGGTCCCCTCGCGACTGACCTTGATCAGGCCCAGCTCGGCGACATCCCGGCTGATCGTCGCCTGGGTCGTCCGGAAGCCGCGCTCGCGGAGTGCCGCGGCCAGCTCCTGCTGGGTCCGGATCAGGCGCTGGTCGAGGAGGTCCCGGATCGAGCGCTGGCGGAGCTGCTTCATGACCTCCATCGACGAGCCGGCCTCAGCGCGACAGGAAGACGACGAGGACGATCACTGCGATCACGACCCGCTCGGCCACGAAGATCGCGTAGGACCGGGTCCGGACGTAGCGCAGCATCAGGGCGATCGCGGCCAGCCCGGCGACGACCGCGGCAACCATGCCGACCAGCAGCGGGCCGACCTGGATCGGCACCCCGGCGTCGCCGCTCAGCAGGTTGCGCGCCTCGAAGATCCCGGCCCCGGCGATGATCGGGGTCGCCATCAGGAAGCTGAAGCGGGCCGCCGCCTCGCGGGTCAGGCCCGCGAACAGGCCGGCCGAGATCGTGATCCCGGCCCGGCTGATCCCGGGCACCAGGGCGATCGACTGGGCCAGGCCGAACACGAAGGCCAGCGGGAAGGTGATCTTCTCGAGCCCGTCCACCTTGCGCCCGACTCGATCGGCCAGCCACAGGATCGCGGCCCCGATGACCAGCGCGACGGCCACGTCGTCGGCCGTTCGGACGGCCGCCTCGAGCCGGTCGTTGAGGATCGGCCCGGCGATCACCGCCGGGATCGTCGAGACGAGGAGCAGCCAGGCGAGCCTGCGGTTGGGATCCGTCCCGAATGAGCGTTCGCGCAGCGCGGCGATGCCGGCCGGCACGATCGCCAGCCAATCGGAGCGGAAATAGACCAGGAGCGCCACCAGGGTGCCCAGGTGGAGCATCACGCTGAACGCCAGCGAGTTGATGAACGGGTCGGTCCAGCCCAGAAGGGCGGGCACGATCACGAGGTGGCCGGAGCTGGACACCGGCAGGAACTCAGTCAGTCCCTGGACGATGCCCATGACCAGCGCCTGGAAGGTGATCTCCACCGAGGCCTCCTGGGGCCTGCCGGAACCGGCCGCACACCCGCTCCGTCGGCCGGCCGAACCATCCGCGGTCCGGCCGGCAGGCGACCCGCGCTAGCGGATGAACAGCGGCGCGAGGACCAGGGTGACCGTGGCCAGCAGCTTGACGAGGACGTGCAGCGACGGGCCGGCGGTGTCCTTGAACGGGTCGCCGACCGTGTCGCCGACCACCGCGGCGGCGTGGGCGTCGGT
This sequence comes from Candidatus Limnocylindrales bacterium, assembly GCA_035308745.1. GTDB lineage: Bacteria > Chloroflexota > Limnocylindria > Limnocylindrales > CSP1-4 > Palsa-1033. The sequence continues at coordinate 5,764 of DATGGC010000381.1, forward strand.
CTTCTTGCCGAGGACGTTGCCGGCCTCGTCGAACAGGTGGCCCGACTCGATGTACTTCTTGGCGTTGTCCCACGCCCCGCCGCTGTTGTTCAGGACGGTGGCCAGCATGACCCCCGAGATCGTGCCGACCATCAGCATCCCGGCCACGGCTTCATAGCCGAGCAGGACCCCGACGATGATCGGCGTGCTGACTGCGACGACGCCCGGCAGGACCATCTCGCGGAGGGCCGCCCGGGTGGTGATGTCGACGACCCGGGCGTAGTCCGGACGCTGCGTGTAATCCATGATCCCGGGCATCTCCCGGAACTGGCGGCGGACCTCGACGATGATCGACTGGGCCGTCTTGCCCACCGCCCGGATGGCCAGCGAGCTGAAGAAGTAGACAAGCATTGCCGCAAGGAGCGCGGCGATGAACACGTTGACGTTGGACAGGTCGACCGACGTCAGCAGCTTGACGTTGGCCTGGCCGGCGGCGATCTGGCGACCGAGGATCAGGTTGACCTTGTCGATGTAGGCGCTGAAGAGCAGGAAGGCGGCCAGCGAGGCGGACGCAATCGCGTAGCCCTTGGTCAAGGCCTTGGTCGTGTTTCCGACGGCGTCGAGGCGGTCGGTGATCTCACGGGCGCCGGCTTCCGCCCGGCTGAACTCGGCGATCCCGCCGGCGTTGTCGGTAATCGGCCCGAAGGTGTCCATGGCCAGCACGTAGGCCGTGGTCATCAGCATGCCCATCGTCGCCACGGCGGTCCCGAAGATGCCGCCGACGTTGGTCCCGTTGGCATCGGTCAGGCCGGCCTGCGAACCGAGCCAGTGGCTGGCGAAGAGGGCGATGCCGATCGTGATCGCGGTGGCAAACGTGGTCTCGAAGCCGACCGCCACGCCCGAGATGATGTTGGTCGCGGGGCCGGTCTTGGACGCCTCGGCGATCTCCCGGACCGGTCGGTACGAGCCGGCCGTGTAGAACTGGGTGATGTACACGAAGGCGACGCTGGTCGCCAGGCCGACGACGCCGGCGCCGAAGAACCAGACCCAGGTCGGCAGCCCGCTGGGCGAGCTCTGGCTGCCGGTCTGCATCATCACGTTGGTCGTGATCAGCAGCCCGACGACCGACAAGAGCGTCGTCACCCAGTAGCCCCGGTTGAGCATGTTCATCGGGTCCTCGTCCTCGCGCCCGCGAACGAAGAAGATGGCCACGATCGTCGACAGCAGGCCGAACGCCCGGACGACGAGCGGGAAGAAGATCCACGCCTCGGGGTGCGCCCAGCCGGCGGCCTTGGCGATGGTGTAGACGGCGACGCCCAGGATCATCGCCCCGATGTTCTCGGCGGCGGTCGACTCGAACAGGTCGGCGCCACGACCGGCGCAGTCACCGACGTTGTCGCCGACCAGGTCGGCGATCACTCCGGCGTTGCGCGGGTCATCCTCGGGGATGCCCTTCTCGACCTTGCCCACCAGGTCCGAGCCGACATCGGCGGCCTTGGTGTAGATCCCGCCGCCGAGCTGGGCGAAGAGGGCCACGAACGACGCCCCGAAGCCGTAACCGACGATCAGGAAGGGGGCTTCCTCGGGGTGGTCGAAGCCACCGAAGGCGACGAACATCAGGTACACGCCCAGGAGCGACAGGGCGACCACCAGGAAGCCCGAGACGGCCCCGCCGCGCATGGCGACCTGGACCGCCTCGACGAGGCTGCGCCGGGCGGCTGCCGCGGTGCGCACGTTGGCCTTGACGCTGATGAACATGCCGATGATCCCGGAGGCCATCGAGCAGGCGGCGCCGACCAGGAACGCGATCCCGGTCCGCCAGCCCAGGTCGAAGCCGTTGTACTGGGTGTCGGCGACCTGCTTGGTCACGAGCGCCGTGATGACCGCGGTGATGACCACCGAGCCGACCAGGGCGAAGATCCCGATCGTCGAATACTGGCGCCGGATGAAGGCCACGGCGCCCTCGAAGATCGTCCCCGCGACCTCCTGCATTTCCTTGGTGCCCGTGTCACGGCGCAGGACGTCGCGCGCCAGGTAGAGCGCGAACAGGACGGCGATCAGGCCCGCCGGCAGGATGATCAGCTTGAGAGTTGAAGCGTCCATGCGCTTGAGCGACTCCTCCTGGGACGTGACCCGGAGCACGGTCCGCCTCGGGCGGCGCTTCCGGGGAGGGCAGCCCGCACCGAGGACCCCGCCTTGCATGCGGGAACGAAACCTTGCAGGCCGCGGGCGAGTGTAGCAAGCGGCCCGAGGCCGGGTCAAACCGGCCGCGACGGTCGGGTTATGCAGCCCGCGGCGGCGATCGGCGGCCGCTCGAAATCGTCCGGGGGCGGCTCGAATGCGCACCGCCTATACTGCCGGACTTGTGAGTAAACGCCCGTTCGGGTGTCTGTTCGAGGTCGTCGAGACACTCGTCCTGACCCTCGTCATCTTCCTCGTCATCCAGAACTTCGTGGCCCAGCCGTATCTCGTCCAGCAGATGTCGATGGAGCATTCGCTGGAGCCCGGCGACTACGTCCTGGTCGACAAGCTCTCGCCCCGCTTCGATGACTACAAGCGTGGCGACGTGATCGTCTTCTCGCCGCCGCCCGGCTTCGAGGACGGGGGCACCACGCCGTTCATCAAGCGGGTGATCGGGGTGGCCGGCGATACCGTCGCCATCCACGACGGCCAGGTCTGGGTCAACGGCGTGGCGCTCGTCGAGCCCTACGTGTACGAGGGCCAGCCCACTGATCCGCCCGCCGGCCAGAGCACCTGGCAGGTGCCCCCCGGCGACCTGTTCGTGCTGGGCGACCATCGGGCGGCATCCCAGGATTCGCGGGTCTTCGGATTCATCACCAAATCGTCGGTGATCGGGCGGGCCTGGTTGCGCTACTGGCCGTTCAGCGGCTTCGGGATTCTCCAGACGCCGGGCTACCCGGGGGTCCCCGCTGCCGCGCCATGAGCCGCCGCCGGTGAGCCCGTTCCAGCTCGGGGCGGCGCTCGTCGTCCTGGCCGGCGGCCTGCTGGCCATCTCGGCCCGCGATTCGCGCTGGGTCGCCGCCGGCCTGGTCGCGGCCGTGGGCCTCGCCTCGCTGGTGGCCGATCCCCTGCCCACGGCCCTGGCCGTGGCGATCCGGGCCGTGGCCGCGGTCCTGGGCGGCTACGTGCTGGTGCTGGCCCTGCGCTGTGATGGCGCGGCGGGGAGCCGGGCCTGGCAGGCCGGCGGACCACCGCTCGGACCGGTCACCCCGGCGCTGGCCGCGCTGGCCGCCGGCCTCGTCGGCTACATGGCCTCGGGCGCCGGCTCGGCGGCGGCTGGGCCCGCGCTGGCCACCGGCGCCGGACTGGCCCTGGCGACGCTCGCGATCGGTCCGCTCCTGCTGGGCCGCGACATCGTCCGGATCGGGACCGGCGTTGCCCTGCTGGTGACGGCCGCGGAGCTCCTCCGGGCGGGCCTGGCCGGCACGCCGGGAGCGCTCGAGCAGGCGGTGACCGCCGGCCTGTCGGTCGCGGTCCTGGGTACCCTGGCGGCGATCGTCGGGCTCGCCCTGCGCGCGGGCCTTGACCTGTCGGTCGAGCCGGACCTGCCCCGGGACACGCTCTTCGAAGCCCATCCGCTGGGCGTGGTGACCCAGCGCGCCGGCCGGAGCCTGCGTCGAGCGCCGCGAGCCGCCCGCCCGGCGCCCGGCCCGCGCCGCGATGCGGCCCACCAGCTCACCCTTGAGGAGCGGCTCCGGCTGGCCATGGCCGCGGACGCGGCCGAGGACCAGGTCGCCGCGACCCCCGGCGAGCCTGACGCGTCGGCGCCGGCTGCCGGCGCCGGTCCCGAGGCACCGCTCGAGCCGCCTCGGGCAGATCCGGGGGACGCGCCCGGGTGAGCCTCCTGCCCTTCCTGCTCATCTGCCTGGCCGCCGGCTGTGCCGGACTGGCCCTCCGCCGGCAGCCCCGGCTGATGATCGCGATCGGGCTCGGGGGGCTGCTCCTGGCCACCTTCGCGGCGATCGTGATCAGCCCGGGCGACGTGCTCAGGCTCGGTTCAGGCGAGGTCCTCGTCGCGACCGGCTATGGCCGGTTGTTCGTCCTCCTCGGATCGGGATCGGGGCTGGTCCTGTGCCTGGTTGCCCTGAGCACCACCTGGCAGTCGAACCTGCCGTCGGCGCTGCTCCTGGGCCTGGCCGGGATCGGCCTCGGGCTCGCGCTGCCCGACCCGCTGGTCGCCCTGCTGGTGCTGCTGGGGACCGCCGCGGTCGCGGCCCTGGTGTGCCTGGATGCCTCGGCAACGGCCGCCGATGTCCGGGTAGTGGTTCGCCAGGTTCGGCTGGTCGTCCTGGCCGGCCTGCTCGCGTTCGTCGCGGTGGCCTGGGCCGCGCCGGCGCTGTCGGGGATCGGCAGCGATCCGGCGGCCTTCGGGCTGGCCGACCTGGCGATCGTGCTGGCGGTTGGGATTCGCTTCGGAGCCATCCCCTTCCACCGGCCCGTCGGCCAGCTCACGAACACCGCCCCCAGCCTGGCGATCCCGCTCCTGCTGGTGTGGGGCCCGGCCGCCCTGGCGGTGGTCGCACTCGGGGCCACCGACGGCTCGGTGCTCCCCCTGCTGGTCCCCGACGGGCTCGGCCAGGCCCTGATCGTGATGGCGGCCATGGCCAGCCTCTTCTTCGGCGCCGTCGGGGCCTGGCTCCAGGACGACCTCGAGCACGTCGTCGGCTATTCGATCGTCCAGGATGCGGGCTTCGTCCTGCTCGGGCTGGCAGTCGGCGGGCCGCTGGCCCACCAGCCGGCCCGCCTGTGGCTGCTGATCCTGATCGCGGCCAAGACGGCCTTCGCCGCCTGGGCGACGGTCGTCCAGGCCCGCTTCAGGACGGGCCGGCTGCCCGACCTGCGGGGCTGGGCGCGGCGCTCACCGCTCCTGGCGATCGGCCTGGCGGGCATCGCCCTGGCCACCATCGGGGTCCCGGGCCTGCTCGCCTGGAGCGTCCGGACCGCGCTCGTCCAGGGCGCGACCGGCGGCCCGTTGCAGGTCGTCCTGGTGATCGGCGGCCTGGCCTCGCTTGCCTACTACGGCCGCCTGGCCCTGATCGGCGCCGGCCGCCAGGGCGTGCTCGTCGGGGCAGCGCCGACGGACCGGCCGGTGGCCGTGGCCCGCGCCGATTCGGCGCTCCGGACGGTGCGCACCGGCTGGTTCACGAACCGGGCGCCGATCGCGGCAGGCCTCGTCCTGGTCCTGGTCGCGGTCAGCGTCCTGGTCTCGGCCGGTGGGCTCGGTGGCCCGGCCGCCGCCCAGGCGGCGGCACCCGAGCCGAGCCCGGCGGCCATCGGCCAGTAGCGCCCAGAGGCCGTCGCGCCTAGTCGGCCGGCGCGATCACCCAGCGGTCGATGTCGCGCTCATAGCCGTACAGCTCGTCGGGCTTGAACCACAGGGCCAGCTCGACGGCCGCGGTCTCCGGGCCATCCGAGGCGTGGACGATGTTCTGGGCGACCTCCAGGGCGAAGTCTCCGCGGACCGTGCCCGGGGCCGCTTCCCAGGGTCGGGTCGCGCCGTTCGTCGCCCGGATCACGGCGATCGCGTTGGGCCCCTCGAGGGCCAGGGCGACCAGCGGTCCCGAGGTGATGAAGTCAACGAGGCCGGTGAAGAACGGCTTTTCGCGATGGACCGCGTAGTGGCGCTCGGCCAGCGCCCGGTCCACCCGGACGAGCTTGAGCCCGACCAGCTTCAGCCCGCGTTCCTCGTAGCGGGCCAGGATCCGGCCGACGAGCAGGCGCTGGACGCCGTCGGGCTTGATCAGGACGAGGGTTCGTTCGGTCACGGAGTCGATCACCTTGCTGTGGGGTCTGGGCCAGTTGGCTCTGGGGCCGCCTGGTCTGCACGAGTGAGCCGCCGAACAATACCGCAGGCGGACGTGCCACCAACTCAGCCCGGGTCGAGCCCGGCCTCGTTCGACGGGGCATCGAGCTGGGCGGCGGCCGCGGCGTAGGCCAGCCGGGCGTCGCGCTCGTGGCCGACCAGCCGCAGGGCATCGCCGCGGACCAGCTCGATCGAGGGTCCGTGCTGGCCGGCCAGGGCGTCGAGCACGGCCGGGGCCATGACCGGGGCAAGCCGGAGGACCACGGCCAGCCGGATGGCGCCCGAGGCGACGCGGCCCTGGCGGAGGTCGTCGCGCGCGGCGTCCAGCTCGTCGGCCGGCTCGGGCTGCCGGCCGGACGCTCGGGCCCCGGCCTGGCCGCCGATCGGGGGCATCGTCTCGGCGTCGGTCCACAGCGTCGGGGTCGCCCGCCGGTCGTCGCCTCCGCCGGGAGACGCGCCTGGACCGGCCGGCGGCCCGGCGCGGAGGGGCTCGTCGCGGCTGCTCGAACGAGCGGCCTGGACCGCGTCCGCGCCGGCGACCAGCCGGCCGATCACGGCGGCACCGGTGACCCCCGCCGTGCCCACGGTCGAACCGGGCGGCGGGCCGCCGAACAGGGTGCCCGCCGGCTCACCGGTCATCGCGCCGACGGCCGGCCAGTACGAGCTGGGCCGGATGCCCAGGAAGATCGAGTCGAGGGCGACATCCCCCCGGGCCAGGGCGCGGGTGGCCAGGCGGCGGGCCTCCGTCGAACGACCGAGCGAAGCGGTGGCCTCGGTGGCGATGACCAAGGCGAGGGTGTCCTCGCGACCCGTCGCGAAGTAGGCCGCGGCGGCCTCGCCGGCGCCGGTCACGTCGTCCGTCCGCCAGCGGACCTCGGCCAGGTCGAGCAGGGCCGCGTCGTCCAGCTCCCCCCGCCCGGCGCTCGTCTCGAGCTCGGCCCGGGCCAGGGCCAGGACGCCGGTCCGGAGATGGAGCGCCGCCAGGCGCAGCTCGACGGGCCGGTCGGCGGGCGCGGGCAGGGGCGCGGGCAGGGGCGCGGGCAGGGGCGCGGGAGCGGCCGGCGGCGGCGCAGCCTCGGGCTGGTCCTCAGCGGCCTCGGGCGCGTCCTCGGCAGGCTCGTCGGGCTCGCCGGGCTCGGCGTCGGAGACGCCTGCGGCCGGTCCGGGGTCCAACCCCGCGCCCTCGGGCGCCGGCTCGGGCTCCGCGGGCCCGGTGTGGTCGATCTCGTCGCCGGTCATCGGCTCAGGCGCCGAGGCGCAGGGCTCGGTCGAGTCCGACGCCGTGGCGGGGCGGGGCAACGACGGCCATCCGCAGGCGATCGTCGCGGAACAGCTCCCCGGCGACACGCTGGACATCGGCCGCGTCGACCGCCTCGATCGCGGCCAGGGCGTCCTCGAGGGTCAGCACACGGTCATGGAGTGCCTCCTGGCCGCCGAGCCACGAGGCAACGTGACGGGAGTCGTCCATCCGCAGCTCGAGGCCGCCCGACAGGTAGGCCTTGGCCCGGGCCAGCTCGTCGGCCGGCACCGGTTCGTCGCGCAGCCGCTCCAGCTCGGCCAGGATCGCCTTGAGCGCGGCGTCGAGGCCCTTGGGATCGACGCCGGCGTAGATCGCCAGCGAGCCTGCATCGGCGTACTCGGTCACACCCGAGCCCACGTCGTAGGCCAGGCCGCGTTCCTCGCGGACGGACAGGAAGAGGCGGCTGCTCATGCCGTCGCCCAGGACGCCATTCAGGATCGACAGCGACCAGGCGTCGGGATGGTCACGCCGGTAGGCGGGCACGGCGATCGCCAGCTGCGCCTGCGAGGCATCGCGGTGGCCGAGCAGGTAGCGCTCACCGGCCGGCAGCCCGGGAGCCGGCGTGTAGGTGGTCCGGGCACCATGGCCCTGGCCGAAGCCGGGCTGGACCAGCTCGATCGCGCGGTCATGATCAAGATCGCCGGCGACGGCCACCACGATGTTGGTCGGCCGGTAGGTCGACGACCAGAAGTCGCGGATCGTCTGCTCGGGCAGGGTCCGGATGTCGGCCTCGTCGCCGCAGATCTCGCGGCCCATCGGGCCAGTCCCGAAGAGCGCCTGCTGGAGCAGGATCTGGGCGTACTCGGACGGGTCGTCGAGGTACGAGCGGATCTCCTCGATGATCACCGTCCGCTCGTGGTCGATCTCGGCGTCCTCGAGCTTGGGCCGCACGATGAGCTCGCCCAGGACATCCACCCCGCGGGCGGCCTCGCGGGCCGGGACGCGCACCCAGTAGACGGTCGACTCGCGCTCGGTGGCGGCGTTGAACGATCCGCCCACGCCTTCGATCGCCTCGGAGATCGCCCGGGTGGTGGGGTAGCCGGCGGTCCCCTTGAAGGTG
>DATGGC010000382.1:0-6417 GCA_035308745.1 Candidatus Limnocylindrales bacterium
CTGAGCAGGTGGTCGACCTGCGACAGAAGGCTGCTCGCCTTCGTTGTGGAGATGGCCGCCGGGGCGGTTGGCCCGGCCGGCTTCTGGGTCGGCTGCTGAGCGACCGGTGCCGAGCTCGGAGCCGTTGCCGGAGACGTTCCGGGCGTACTGGCCTGACCCGGATCGGGGCTGAGCAGGCTGCCCAGGTCGAAGGTCGGCTGTGCCGACGCTCCGGTGCCCGAGGCACCGGAATCGGACCCGAGGGTCGAACCGGAGCTCCCGTTGCCGGCCGTGCCGGCGGTCCCGGCAGCACCCGAACAGGCCGCCGCGACCAGGCTCAGCCCGAGCAGGGCCGATCCGAGACGAAGCGAGGTGCGAACTGACATGGCAGGTCCTCGTTGCATGACCGCGGCGTTTCGTTGCCGTGATCGCAGCCTGTCAGTTGACCGTCAGCCCCTCCACCGCCCCCTGTAAGGGCTGGGTAAAGCGCTTCGGGGCGGCCTCGCCCCGGGTCCTGGTGCGGCTCGGCGGGTGTTGCGCGCCGCTCTGGGCCGGTCCGGCCCGAGTCTCCGCCAAATTCCACCCGGAGCCGCGCTATGGTCGAACTCGCCGTCCCGCGAGCCTGATTCGGGGCTCAGCGCGCTGGATTCGTGCGTGGACGTGGCCCCTACGACCCGGATCCCAGCCTGTTCGGGGCCAGATCCGTCGATACCGCCGCTCGGGGCGGAAATTGACAAGAGCCGCGTCCGGCAGCGCCCCGGGTCCTGGTGCGGCTCGGGCGGGTGTTGCGCGCCGCTCTGGGCCGGTCCGGCCCGAGTTTCCGCCAGATTCCACCGGGAGCCGCGTTATGGCCGGATTGAGGCTGCCAGAGCGTCCGGCCGGACCAAGGGGAGCCGGAATCGTGCGTGGGATAGGCTCCGGGAGCCTGGGCCAGGACTCGGGAGGCAGCGATTCCGTCCATACCGCGGCTGGGGGTGAAATTTGACAAGAACCGGGGTCCGGACACGGGGCCGACGCCCGTGACCCCATGATTCGCGCTGCCCGGCCGCACCCGGAGCCCGCGGATCAACCGCCTTCGCGGAGGCCCCAGGGCGAGCCGTAGGCCGTCAGCAGGTCGAGGAAGGGGACCGCGTCGAACGCCTCGGGGCCGAGCACGCCGCTCCCCTGCCAGGTGCCGGTCGCGAGCAGCTCGAGGGCCACGACCGGGTTGATCGCGGTCTGCCAGACGACCGCCTGCGAGCCGTACTCGGCCATCGACCAGGCGTTGTCGACGACGTGATAGAGGTAGACCGAGCGTGGCGCGCCGTCGAGGCCCGTGCCGGTCACGTACAGGCCGGCGCAGGTCTTGCCCGACATCTTGTCGCCAAGGGTCGCGGGATCCGGCAGGCACGCAGCGACCAGATCGCGGGGCGACACCTCGGCGCTCCCGACCCGGACCTTGGCCGTCGAGTCGAGCCCGATCTTGTGGAGCACCTGGAGGACGTTGATGAACTCGTCGCCCAGGCCGTACTTGAAGGTCGCTCGCTTGGCCTTGACCCAGCGCGGCATCAGCAGCACTTCCTCGTGCTCGACGTTGACGCATTCGACCGGCCCGATCCCCTCCGGAAAGTCGAAGGTCTCGGGATCCGAGAAGGGCGGCGTCGTGTACCAGCCCCGGCCCGCTTCCCAGATCACCGGCGGGTTGAGGCACTCCTCGATCGTGGTCCAGATCGAGAACGACGGCGCGAAGTCGTAGCCGGCCACGACCAGGTTGGCCCCGTCGCGCACGCCGAGCTCGTCGATCTCGCTGAACAGGTGGTCGGCGGCGTAGCGGGCGAAGACGTCCGACAGCCCGGGCTCGACCCCGATCCCCACCAGGGCCAGCCGCCCGGCCGCGGTCCACGCGTCGGCCCGGGCGAACTGGGCGTCGCCCAGCTTCTCGCCCGTGAGCTCGTACGGCTTGTCCGGATGGGGGTGGCTCAGCGACATGGCCATGTCCAGGTAGTTCGCCCCGGCCGCCAGGGCGCCCTCGAAGATCGGCATGACGAAGCGCGGGTCGACCGCGTTCAGGACGTGGCTGATCTCGTGCTCCCGGCACAGCGCCGCGATCTCCTTGGGATCCGACGCGTCGACCCGCACGGCGACGAAGCGCGACTCGCGGCCTTCCCGGCTGACCGACGCGACGACCCGCTCGGCGCGCGTCCGGTCGTAGTCGGCGACGACCATCCGGTCGAAGAACGAGCGTCGCGCGGCGATCGGCACGACGGCGCTGCCGACCCCTCCGGCGCCGACGAGCAGGATCCGCATGACAACCTCCGACGAAGGCGCGCGGGGCGAGATGGCTACCCCGGGCCCCAAATCTAGCCGAACAGGGTCTCGCCGATGTAGCCCCCGGCGGCGATCCCGGGCGGGATCGCGAACAGGCCGCCGCCGACGTGGACGATGTACTCGTTCAGGGCGTCGCTCCCGGCGAGGCGCGTCTGGACCGGGACGAAGCCCGTCCGCGGGTCGCGCTGGAAGCAGACGAAGAAGAGGCCGCCGTCGAGCTGGCCCGTCTGGCTGTCGATGCCGTCGGTGAACGAGTAGCCCCGGCGCAGGAGGCGGATCCCGCCATTCGTCGCGGGTGCAGCCAGCCGGATGTGGGCGCCCAGGGGAATCACCGGCTTGCCGTCGGACCCGACCTTGGTCAGGTCCACGGTGTCGTGCTCGGCTGTCCCGGTCAGCGGCGCGCCACTCAGCTTGGTACGCCCGATTGTCGCCTGCTGGTCGCCCAGGCTGGCCCGGTCCCAGGCCTCGATCCGCATCCGGATCCGGCGCGAGACCAGGTACGTCCCGCCGGCCATCCAGGGCGGGTCGTCCGAGGCGGCGACCCAGACCGAGGCGTCCATGGTCGGCTGGTCGTCGCCGTGGACGTTGTTCGTGCCATCGAGGAAGCCTTGCAGATTGCGCGGCGTGGCCTGGGCGGCCGTCGTGCTCGAGGTCCGGCCGAAGCCCAGCTGCGACCAGCGCACGGCGACGGTCCCCCGGCCGATCCGGGCCAGCTCACGGATCGCGTGGAACGCGACCTGGGGATCCTCGGCGCAGGCCTGCACGCACAGGTCGCCGCCACTGATGGCTGGGTCGAGCTCGTCATGGGCGAACTGGGGCAGGTCGGCCAGGGCGGCGGGCCGAAGCGGTCCAAGACCGAATGGGTCGGGCCCCGAGCTGCCAAAGAGGCTGGGGCCGAACCCGAAGGTGAGGGTCAGGCGAGCCGGCCCAAGCCCGAGCGCCTCGCCGGTGTCGCTGGGCGGCGCATTCGGGTCGCCGGCTGGATTGCCGACTGGCTGGCCACCAGTCATCAGCACGGCGGCCGAGGTCCAGCTCCGGAGCAGGGCCTGGAGCTCATCACGCCTGGCGGTCAGGACGTCGAACGCCGCGAACTGGATCCGCTCCTGGGCGGCGGTCGCGATGCCGGCCTGGTGGACGCCGTAGAACGGCTCGACGCCGGACTGGGGATCGACCGGCTGGCCCTCGCGGGCGAAGCCGTAGCCGCCCAGGCCGCCGACCGCCAGCCCGGCGCCGGCGGCCAGTCCACCGGCCAGCAGCCGTCGCCGGCTGATCGCCGGCCCGGACGTCATTGCGCGGTGACGACGATCGCCGCGACCTGCGACAGCGGATCGGCCAGGGCGTCGATCAGCTGGCTGAGCGTCTGGGTGTCGGTCGGGGTGAGGGTCGTGAACAGGACGTAGCCGTCGCCCCTCTGGAACGGCTGGAGCGCGTCGAGGACGGCCGAGAAGCCCTGGTCGATCGTGGCCGCCAGGTCGGCAGCACGGGACACGACCAGCGGCTTGACCGCGGTCCAGGCCTCCTGGGCGCCGATCACGTTGGCCTCGAAGTCCCACAGGTCGGTGTGCGAGTAGCGGTCCTCCTCGCCGGTGATCTTCGAGGCGGAGACTTCGTTGAGCAGCCCGACCGCACCGTTGGCGATCGTCGCCGGGTCCAGGTCGACGGTCTTGACCAGGGTCTGGAGCTGGGTCACGTCGGTGACCAGCTTCCTGGCGATCGGGGTCATGCCGGCGGTCGAGTTCTTCGACCAGAGCGCCTCTTCGATGCGGTGGAAGCCGGTGAACGTGCCCCCCGCCGGGACGTCGTTGATCCGGGCGTCGATCGCGGGATCGAGGTCGCCGAAGGTTTCGGCAACCGGCTCGATTCGCTCGTACGGCTCGCGGGCGGCGGCATACAGGGCCTTGGCGTCGGCCACTTTGCCGGCCTCGACGGCGGCCGCGAAGGCCTTCGTCCGGGTGACCAGCAGGTCGGTGTTCATCTCGATGTACGCCCGATACGTCGCCACGCTGTCGGCCGCGGTCGCCTGGCTGGCCTGCGGTCCGGTCGATTGCTCGACGGGTGCGCTGCTGGACGTGGCCGGTGCCACGGCCGGTCCGGCGCAGGCGGCGACCAGGAGCGTGGCAGCGAACGCCAGGGCGAGGGATCGGCGCGGGGTCATCGTGTGCTACTCCGTGACGGTCAGGGTGCCCGTGGCGGCCGAGGTGCCGCCCGGACAGTTGAGGATGTAGGCCCCCGGCTTGAGGTTGAGGGTGAAGGTCCGGTCGATCCCTGGAATGACGTTCTCGACCTCGCCGATGATCCGGCCGCTCTGCTCGATCTCGTATTCGAGGACGCTCCCCGAACCAGTATTGGTGACGATGAACGTGGTCGGTCCCGCCGGGACGCTGAGGGTCTGGGGACCACAGCCGGCGTCGCTGAGGGTGACGTTGACCTGGCGGACCGTGGGCGTGCTCGCGTTGGGCTGATCGCTCGATGCGGAGCCGGGCGCCGCGTTCGTTGGGCCGCCTGGGATTGTCGTGGGTCCACCGGCCGACCCGCAGCCGGCGAGCGCGAGGACGAAGCCGAGAACCACGGTCGCGCGGGTCAGGGCGGCGCCTCGCTGCCCGGGCAGGGTCACTAGGCGAACCGGGTTCGACGGAAGTGGAGGCGGTCGCCGGCCAGGAACAGGGCCAGCACCGGCACCAGGTACCCGAAGTAGCCGACCAGCTGGAGCACCGTGGGTTGGGCCCGGTAGCCGAACATGCCTGCCAGCAGGGCGCCGATCGGGCTCGTTTCGGGCAGCAGGCCGCTCAGGTCCAGGGCCGGCGCGCCGGTCGGCAACCAGCCGGCATCGACGAAGGCGCCGATCGCCGAGGCGACCAGGCCGGCCGCGACGAACAGGATCACGACCCCGGTCACGCTGAAGAAGCGACGCAGGTTGAGGCGGATCGCGCCGCGCACGATCGCGGTCCCGAGGAGCACGGCGACGGCCAGGCCGGCGAGCCCGGCGAGGGGCAGCTCGGGCGAGAGCTGGCCGGTGGCGGCCGCCGAGCGGAAGAGGGCGAGCAGGAAGAGGGCCGTTTCAAGCCCTTCCCGGACGATCGCCACGAACGCCAGGCCGACCAGGGCGGCCGTGGAACCGGTCCGCAGCGCGGCATCGAGCTGGCCTTCGAGCTCGCCCTTGAGCGCCCGGCCCTGGCGGCGCATCCAGAACAGCATCCAGGTCAGGACGCTGACCGCGAAGACCGCGGCGATTCCTTCGATCGGCTCCTGGACCGCCGACGGCAGGTCGCCGATCGTGACGAAGACCAGGATCCCGATCACGAGCGACGTGGCCAGCGCGGCCACGATCCCGATCCAGACCCAGCGCAGCGCGTCCCGCCGCCCGACCTTGACCAGGTAGCCGATCACGATGCCCACGACCAGGGCCGCCTCGAGCCCCTCTCGGAGCAGGATCAGGAAGACCGTGAGCACGTACTTGCCCCGCTTCGACAGGAGACCTTGCGCCACATGTGCAAGGCGACTTGAATGCCGAAAGATTACGGGGCGGGGTGCGCCTCGTCAAGCGTGCAGGAGCGGCCGCTCCCGTCGCGGGCCCGCGAACGAGGCAATCAACGCGTCGGCATCAGGACCTCGAAGCGGGCGCCGCCGGCGGGGGGAGATGAGGCCTCGATCGTGCCGCCGTGGCGCTCGACGATCCAGCGCGCGATGGAGAGGCCCAGGCCGGCACCGCCGCTCGGGGCATCGGGCGCCCGCCAGAAGCGCTCGAAGACCCGGGGCAGGTCCTCGGGCCGGATCCCGTGGCCCTGATCCGACACCGAGACCATGGCCTTGTCGCCGGCCGGCTCGGTCACGACCGTGACGCTGCCCCCGATCGGGCTGTGCTGGATCGCGTTGTCGACCAGGATCGTGACCAGCTGCCGGATCCGCAGGGCATCGCCCAGGGCCGGCGTCGGCCGTGCATCGAGGTGCAACGTCACGCCATGGGACGCGGCGATCCCGGCCAGCGGCTCAAGCGCTGTGGTCGTGACGTCGGCCAGGTCGAGCGGCTGGCGTTCCAGCTCGATCGCTCCGGAATCGGCCCGGGCGAGCAGCAACAGCGCATCGACCAGCTCCGTCAGGTGGTCGGTCTCGGCCTTCATGTCCTCGAGCGTC